>DASQJK010000113.1:0-12587 GCA_035631095.1 Thermoanaerobaculia bacterium | reverse complement strand
CCGACCCCCATGGTCTGGAAGTAACCCTCGTCGACGGTGTCGAGCGACGATGCGAAGCTCTCGCGGTCCCGCGGCATCTCGTACCCTTCCGGAACGAAGAGGACGCGGTCGAACTCTCCCAGTCCGAGGGGAGGGTTCTGGGTCAGGCCGGTGCTCTGAACGCCCGCCGCTTCGCGCACCCGCCGCGTCAGCAGCTCGTAGAAGTGCGAAGTCTTCGCCTGGTCGTATTGAACCAGCCGTGGATCGAACCTGACGAGCAGAAGGTGGTCGGTCGGGAAACCCGTTCCCTCGAGGAAGCTGTGATGGAAACCGCGATACATGAGGAAGGAGGCCGCCAGAAGCATCAGAGACATCGAGATCTGCGCTACGACGAGCGCGTTGCGCCCCCAGAGGCGCCGCCGTCCGGGAACGTCGACGTCGGCCGCTTTGAGTCCCGTCGCGAGGTCGCCCCGCGTGCTCTGGAGCGCCGGCGCGAGACCGCAGAACAACGCGCTCACGACGGACAAGGCGATGCAGATCACGAGCACCCGCGTGTCCATGCGAAACGGGATCTTCACCGGCAGCTCGGTTGGAATCGTGAACGTGCTGAGAGCCTTGATCCCTGCGTAGCCGACGGCGATGCCTCCGAGCCCTCCCATGAGAGCGAGCACGAGGCTTTCGGTCAGGAGCAGCCGGATCAGCCGGAAACGGCCCGCGCCCATGGCCAGGCGCACCGCGATCTCGCGCGTTCGCGTCCGGGCCCGCGAAAGAAGGATGCCGGCGGCGTTGGTGCACGCGACGAGAAGCACGGCGACGGCAAGGACCGTGAAGATCACGCCGAACTTCCAGTTCACGTCCGTGTCCTGCGTCCGCATCTCGAACATCGTGCGGACGTTCGCCCCCCGATCCCGGTTCACTTTCGGATACTCGCGCTGCAGATCGCGCGCGAGCATCGCCAGCTCGTTGCGGGCCTGTGTCAGAGAGGCTCCCGGCTTGAGGCGCGCCCTCACGGTGAGCTCGCGGTCGTCGCGATCCACGAAAAAATTCTTTCGAGAGTCCGCCGTGAAGACGCCCGCCATCGCGAGCGGCATGTAGAAGTCGGGACGCGAAAAGATCAGCAACCCCGGGAACGACTCCGGTGCAACTCCGATCACCGTGAAGTCGCTGCCGTTCAGGCGGATCACCCGGCCGACCACGGACGGGTCGGCGCCGAATTCCTGCTTCCAGAAGTCCGGCGCCAGCACCGTAACGGCGTCGCGGCCGGGCACCCGATCTTCCTCGTCGCGAAAGCCGCGGCCGATCTGAGGCTCGACGCCCAGAACGCGAAAGTAGTTGCCGGATACGAGCAGCCCGGCGCGAACACGCGGCGTGGCACTCGGCTCGGAGCTGAAGCCCACGGCGCCGAGCTTCCCGTTCGCGATGACTCCCTCGTAACTCGTGGTCTTCTCGCGGATGTCGATGTATTCGCGGTACGAGAAGCCTTCATAGCTGTTGTCTCGCGAAGTGCTCACGAGCGAAAGCACGCCGTTCGGACTCGGCACGGGATAGGGCCGGAAGATGAGCGCGTCGAGCATGCTGAACGGAGTCGCGGTCATTCCGATTCCGAGCGCGATCGTCGCCACGACGAACGCCGTCATGCCGGGGGTCCGGCGCAGGCTCCGAAAGGCGTATCGCACGTCGTCGACGAAGTCCGTCAGCCAGTGAAGGTGCCGCGCGTCGCGCATCTCTTCTTTGCGCTGCTCCATTCCGCCCATCGCCCTCACGGCGCGGACGTGCGCTTCGTCGGGGGGAATGCCGGCGGCGATCAGCTCTTCCGTCTTTTTGTCCACGTGGAACTGGAGCTCCTCGTCGAGCTCGCTCTCCGCGCGGTGGCGGCGGAAAAGTGACCTCAGTCTCAACGGCGCCGTGAACCACCAGTGTTCGAGCTTCATGGCGGTGCCTCTCAGGCCTCCGAGAGTTGAACGACGTGGGAAATCGCGGAGGACAAGCGCTCCCAGTTCGCCGTCTCCGACTCGAGCTGTTTTCTTCCGAGGCGCGTCAGCGAGTAGAACTTGGCGCGCCGGTTGTTCTCCGTCTGCTTCCACTCCGCCTGGATCCAGCCCTCCTGCTCGAGCTTGTGCAGAGCCGGGTAGAGTGATCCCTCGCTGACCTGCAGCACGTCGGAGGAAAGCGAGCGCAGGCGCAGGCTGATGGCCCAGCCGTGCAGCGGCTCGAGCGCGAGGATCTTGAGAAGGAGCAGGTCGAGAGTGCCCTGGACGAGGTCGGCCGGTTTGCTCATCTCGGTGTACTCATATCGGTTTCCGAGGGGAGTGTACGGCAGCCTCCTCTCGGTAAGCAAGGGGTAAAAGGCGCGGCGATGGACGGGGAACTTTCACGCTCGGCCAACGTCTACAACGCGGGGAGAACCTCATGAAAATGAAGCCACTTGTCTGCCTCATCGCCCTGACCCTGGTGGGTGCGGCGCGGGCCGTTTCGCGGCCCTCTCCGCCCGGAAACGCCCCGCGCGCCGAAGTGCTGGTGCTCGGCGTGTACCACATGGCCAACCCTGGGCACGACATCTTCAACACGCAGGCTGATGACGTGCTGACGACGAAGAGACAGGCGGAGATCGGGCAGGTCATCGCGGCGCTGAAGAAATTCAATCCCACGAAGATCGCGGTCGAGGCCGACGTCTACGGCGACCGAATCTCGAAGCGCTACTCCGACTATCAGGCGGGCAAGTACGAGCTCACGCGCAACGAAATCGACCAGCTCGGGCTCCGGCTGGCGAAGGAGCTCGGCCACAAGACGGTGTACGGGACGGATGCAGACTGGGACTTTCCGTGGCAGCGCGTCGTCAACTATGCGAAGGCGAGCGGCCGATCGAAGGAGCTCGACGGAATCATGGGCGAGATCGGCGAGATGGTGAAGGCGCAGTCCGCATACCTCGCCTCACACACGATCCTCGAGACGCTCCTCTACATGAACGCCGACGCGAAGGTGGCCCAGGACGTGGGCTTCTATTTTCGGGAGGCGCACCTGGCCGAACCGGGCGACTGGGCGGGACCCGACCTCGTGGCGGACTGGTTCCGCCGCAACATGCGCATCTACGGCAACATCGCGCGCATCGCCGACTCTCCCAACGACCGCATCCTCGTGATCTTCGGGTCCGGCCACCTGGGCTGGCTCCGGCACGCGGTCGAGAGCGATCCGACCATGCGCCTGCGCAGGCTCGCCGAGTTCGCCAGGTAGGGCGCGTCCGTCAGGCGTCTATTTCGCCGGGGTGCCGCCGAGAAGATCCAGCGCGGCGAACGTGAACGCCGCCACGCCGCCGCGCAGCGTCCGCTCGCGGTCGGGCGCGAAGAGCGCGCTGTGCGGCCCGGGGACGAGCCGCCCCTCCGCCTTGGTCTTCGCGAACTCGGCCGGCTCGACCATGCCGAGACGCAGCTGGATGGAGGGCGCATTGGCGACCCGCCCGAAGACGCCGAAGTCCTCGGACCCTGTCGTGGGCTCGACGGGGACGACGTTCCCCTCACCCATTCTCTTCCGCAGCGAGGTGGTCAGTCGCGCGGCGAGCGCCGGGTCGTTGAAGACGACTTCCGAAGCCTCCCCGGCAATCACGACGACGGAAGGCTCTTTGGGGGCGCGCGCCGCCGCAGCCTCCGCTTTGGCGATCCGCTCGATGGCGGCGAGGATCTGCTTCTGCACTTCCGGCTTGTAGGAGCGAACGGTCAGCTCGAGCTTCGCTTCGTCGGCGATGATGTTGCGCTTGGTGCCTCCGTGAAACGTCCCGACGGTCACGACCGCGGGATCGAAGGGATTGACCTCGCGGGACACGATCATCTGAAGCGTCACAACGGCGCGCGCGGCCATCAGGACCGGATCGATCGTGCGGTGCGGCTGGGCTCCATGACCTCCCTTCCCGTAGAACGTGATGTCGACGGCATTCGAAGCGGCCGAGGCGGCGCCGGAAACGATCCCGACATGCCCCGCGGGAAGGAAATTCGTATCGTGGAGGCCGACGATGAAATCCGGCTTCGGGAACCGCTCGAGGATCCGGTCCTTGATCATCGCCTGGGCGCCCGCGAGGAGCTCCTCGGCGGGCTGCCCGACGAAAACGAGCGTGCCATGCCAGCGGTCCTTCGCTTTGGCGAGCAGGGTGGCGGCTCCGAGCCACGAGACCATGTGGACGTCGTGGCCGCACGCGTGCATGACGCCGACCGTTTCTCCGGCGTCGCTCTTGGTCGTGACCGTGCTCGCGTACGGCAGTCCCGTCTGCTCCTTCAGCGGGAGCGCATCGAGATCCGTCCGCAGCCACAACGTGGGGCCGGCTCCGTTCTTGAGCACCGCCACGATGCCGTGCCCTCCGACGTGTTCCGTGACCTCGTAACCGGCGGCGCGCAGACGCTCCGCCAGTTTCGCGGCCGTCTTCTCCTCGTGGAGCGACAGCTCGGGATTGCGATGCAGGTCGATGTAAAGCGCGTCGAGTGAGGGATAGAGGGCGTCGAGGCCGGAAAGCTGCGGCGGGGCCTCCGCAGCGGGAGCGGCCGCCGAGACGACGAGCAGGGCCGCGAGGGCGGCACAGGCGGGAGCGATACGCATGGCGATCTCCTTGGAGCTGACTTCGAACTGTATCGCGGCCGGGCACAATATCCCCACGCGCCGTCCGTCTACGTCCTTGAGAGGTGAAAGAAGCTGATCGCTCAGCAGGTGATGAACGACCAGGACCGGCAGATCGCGGAAACGATCGAGCGCGAGCGGGGCCGCCTCCGAAGCTTCATCGAGTCGAGGGTGCCCGACCGGCTGGACGCGGAGGACGTTCTGCAGGACGTCTTCTTCGAGCTGGTCGAGGCGTACCGGCTGTTGAAGCCCATCGAGCAGGCCGGCGCGTGGCTCTTTCGCGTGGCCCGCAACCGCATCATCGACCGCTTCCGCAGGAACCGGCCGGGAAGCCCGAACGCGCCGAAAGCGCCGTCGAGGGATCCCGATCCGGAGGACGAGCGGGGCGCGGCCTCGCTCGAAGACCTGCTCCCCTCCCGAGAGGCGGGGCCGGAAGCGCGGTACGCCCGCGGCGTCCTGGTCGACGAGCTCGCCGCCGCGCTCGAAGAACTGCCGGCCGATCAGCGATTCGTGTTCGTCGCTCACGAGATCGAGGGCCGCACCTTCCGGGAGCTCGCGGCGGAAACGGGGGTCGGAATCAACACGCTTCTGTCACGCAAGCGGTACGCGGTGCTCCATCTGCGCCGCAGACTCCAGAACATTTACGAGGAGCTCAAGGAGCCATGACCATGACGTACATGCACGTGTCGAGACGCCGCCGAATCGCAAAGCTGTTCTTCTTCGTGATGCCGCTCTTCTTCGTCGCCTTCGCGGTGCTGATCTGGGCGGTCTTCAAGCTCTGGAACGGGCTCATGCCCGAGATCTTCGGACTGCACACGATCACCTACTGGCAGGCGCTCGGGCTGATGGTGCTGAGCTGGATCCTCTTCCGCGGCTTCCGGGGCCCCTCCACGTCGTATCGCGGCGCGTGGCGGCACGACCTGCGCCGGCGCTGGGGACGTATGACTCCGGCGGAGCGTGAGGAGCTCATCCGCGGCTTGAACAGCCGGTGGGGCGGGACTTCCGAGAGGCCGTCGGAGACGCCGTCGTCATGAAGGCGATCGTCTACTCCCGCTACGGTTCGCCCGACGTCCTGCGCTGCGAGGAAGTCGAGAAGCCGATCCCTCAGGACGGGGAAGTCCTGGTTCAGGTCCGCGCGGCCTCGGTCAATCCCGCCGACTGGCACTTCGTTCGAGGCAAGCCGTACCTGGTGCACCTGCTCGCCGGCCTCCGAAGGCCGAAGGTGACGAGACTCGGCATCGACTTCGCCGGCCGCGTCGAGGCCGTCGGAAGAGACGTGACGCGCTTCCGTCCCGGCGTCGAGGTGTTCGGCACGGCGCGCGGGGCCTTTGCGGAGTACGTCTGCGCTTCCGCTTCGGCTGTGGCCGAGAAGCCCCCCAACGTGACGTTCGAACAGGCCGCGTCGGCGGGCGTTGCGGCCTTCACGGCTCTGCAGGGTCTGCGGAAGGGAAAGATCGCCGCCGGGAAAAAGGTCCTGATCAACGGAGCCGCGGGCGGCGTCGGGACTTTCGCGGTCCAGATCGCGAAGTCGTACGGCGCGAACGTCACGGGCGTCTGTCACGCACGAAACGTCGAGATGGTGCGCTCGATCGGCGCGGATCGGGCCGTCGATTACACGCGAGAGGACTTCACCCGGGGCACGGAACGCTGGGATCTGATCCTCGACTGCGTCGGCAACCACTCCCTCTCGGCTCTCCGGCGTGTCATGAGCGCCGACGGCGTGTGCATCCTGATCGGAGCGCATGAGATGGGCGACTGGGTCGAGCCGCTCCTCGGAATCGTGAAGCCTCTCGTGCTATCGAGGGTCGTCTCTCAGAAGTTCGTTCCGGTCCTCGCGAAGAGCTCCCCGGAAGATCTCGCGACACTGCGCGACCTCATGCTGGCCGGCAAGGTCGTTCCGGTCATCGACCGTAGCTACGGCCTGCGGGACGTTCCCGACGCGGTGCGATATCTCGAGGCGGGGCACGCTCGAGGGAAGGTCGTCATCAGCGTCGCCGGCTGACGCCGGCTGCCGCTCATTTCGCGAGGTAGACGAGCGCGGCGGCGAGGATCGGATCGGCCTCCGGTCCCGATCCGGCCGGATCGACCGGCACCGTGGGACGGAAGTCCTCCCGCGGAGTCCCGTTCACGTGGAACAGCCGCTCCGCGGGAACGTTCAGCCCGATCCCCGTCTTCGGAAGGGTCACGTGATACGTGGCGCCGGCGAGGCCGGCCATTCGAGTCCCGACCGCGGTGCCGCGACCCGTGCCGTCGAATCCGATCGCGAGACCCTCGCCCATGCTCCCGGTCCAGTGGCCGACCAGGACGGCGACCGGCCCGTCATACACGAAGACGCCTCGAGGGGATACGAGCTCCAGCCACGACCGCCGGATCCCGGTCTCGCGCTCTTCGGACGGGAGTGAGTGCTTCTGGTAGGGCGTTTCGCGCGGGACGAACCGTCCGAGAACTCCCCTCGCCACGCTCGAATTGCCCCCGCTCGGCGTATCGCGCAGGTCGATGACGAGCGCGCGCGATTCCCGCAGCGCAGCGAGCGCCTCGTCGAAGGCGGCCACCGTCTTCGCGTCGCCGAGCGAGTCGTTGAAGCGGATGCATCCGATACCTGGCCGCGGCTCGGAACGGGTGACGGCGTCGTTGCTCCGGGCTCCCGGCTGGTCCGCGGCGGCAAGCTCGACGGTGCGGACCATCTGCCCGGACCTCACGACGAGTGAGCGCGCCGTCCCGTGTATGCCAGCGAGCGCCGCGCGCAGCGCCCATTCGCGCGCCGCGCCGACATTGTGAGGGTACGAGCGGCCCATGCGCGCCGACACCGCTTCCGCGATCGGGGAACCGTTCAGCCGCAGGACCACGTCCCCCGGCCTGACACGGGCCCGCTCCGCGTCGGAGCCGGCGCGCACGTCCGTGACCACTGCTTCCCCGCCCCGCCACTCCGCCCAGATGTCTGCGCCGGACGGGACCAGCCGCGGCGACTCCGGAGTGTTCACGGTGAGCTGCGCATGCGGGTCGTAGAGCTCGTCGATCACACGCTCGAGGAGGGCGACGAATTCACGCTTGCTTCCGACGCGCGCCAGGTCGGCCGCGTAGAGGCGCGGAACCTCGTCCCAACGCGTCGCCTTCTTGTCGAAGTAGGCGTACATGGACCCGACTTCCCGCCACGCGGTCCGAAAGTCTTCTTCGAAGCTCTCGTGCGGAAGCTCGGGTGGGGCGGAGGCGGCGAGCGCCAGGAGGCCGCCCAGCAGGGCCATCCGGCGTATCGGACGCGTCACCCGGACAGTGTAGATCGCCTATGATGCTCCACTCGAAAGAGGTGCAGGAATGAGGAATTTTCTCGCGACCCGATTCGCGGCCGCTGCGCTCGCCCTGGCCGGTTTCGCTCTTTCAGGAGCCGCTCGAGCCCAGAGCGACGAAGATCCGTTCCAGTGGCTGGAAGACGTGCAGGGCGAGAAAGCCCTCGCGTGGGCAAAAGAGCACAACGCGAAATCCACCGCGGTGCTGGAGGCCCGGCCCGAATACAAGGCGATCTACACGCGCACCCTCCAGATCCTCGACTCGAAGGAGAAGATCCCGTCGCCCGAGCTCCTCGGCGAGACCGTCTACAACTTCTGGCGCGACGACGCGCACGAGCGCGGAATCTGGCGCCGCACTACGCTCGCCTCTTACCGCACCGCGACCCCGCAGTGGGAGACCGTCCTCGACGTGGACGCGCTCGCGAAGGCGGACGGCAAGGCGTGGGTCTTCCACGGCGCGGACTGCCTCGCGCCCGAATACACGCGATGCATGGTCAGCCTCTCTCCGGGCGGCTCCGACGCTTCGGTCGAGCGCGAGTTCGACACGAAGACGAAAGCGTTCGTCTCGGGCGGATTTTCCCTGCCCGAAGCGAAGTCGAACGTCGCGTGGCGGGACGCCGACACACTCTGGGTCGGGACGGACTTCGGTCCCGGCTCCCTGACCGCTTCCGGATATCCGCGATTCGTGAAGCTGTGGAAACGCGGCACGCCGATTTCGGCGGCGAGGACGGTCTTCGAGTGCCGGCCGGAAGACGTCGGCGCGAGCGGGCGGACCCTGATCCAGAGCGACGGCCGCTATGACCTTGTCTCGCGAACGCCGGCCTTCTTCCGCCAGGAGACATTTCTCCTCCTCGGCGATCGCCTTGTGAAGATCGATCTCCCCGAGGACGCGCGCATCCGCGGCTTCTTTCGCGACCGGATTCTTTTCTCTCTGCGCAGCGACTGGACAGCCGGAGGCAAGACCTACCGGGAAGGGTCGCTTCTCGCCGGGACCGTCGACGACGTGCTGCGGGGAGCGCGCCGGTTCGACGTCCTGTTCGAGCCGAGCGCGCGCGTCTCGCTGGCGTCGGTCGATCGCACTCGCGACCGCGTGCTGCTCGAGACGCTCGACAACGTACGCAGCCGGGTGACCGCGCTCTCGCTCGAGGGGGACGCCTGGAAACGCGCGGAGATCCCGATGCCGGGCATCGGCACCGCGGACCTCGCCGCGACGAGCGACGCGACCGAAAGCTTCTTCTACACCTACCAGGACTTCTCGACACCCGTCTCGTTATGGCTCTCGGAGAAGGGCGGCCCGGCGGTGAAAGTCAAGACGGCGCCCGCATTCTTCGACGCCACCGGGATGAAGACCGAGCAGTTCGAAGCCACGTCGAAAGACGGCACGAAGATCCCGTATTTCGTCGTCAGCCCGAAAGGGGTCAAGAAGGACGGAACGGCGCCGGCGCTTCTCTACGGATACGGCGGGTTCGAGGTCTCGGAAGTTCCGCACTACAGCGGAACGCTGGGGGCGGCGTGGCTCGCGCGCGGAGGCGTTTACATCCTGGCGAACATCCGCGGCGGCGGCGAGTTCGGCCCCGCGTGGCACAAGGCGGCCGTGAAGGAGCAGCACATCCATAATTTCGAGGACTTCGCCGCGGTCGCGCGCGACGCCGCGGCGCGGAAGATCACCTCCGCCCGCCACCTCGGAATCATGGGCGGCTCGCAGGGCGGCCTGCTGGTCGGCGGGACGATGGCTCTCTACCCCGACCTCTTCCACGCCGTCGTCGTGCAGGTCCCGCTCGCCGACATGAAGCGTTTCAACCACCTGCTGGCCGGCAACAGCTGGATGGCGGAGTACGGCGACCCGGACAAGGCCGAGGACTGGAAGTACATCCAGACGTGGTCGCCGTACCAGCTCCTCCGGAAAGACGCGAGCTATCCGACGGCCTTCTTCTGGACCAACACGAAGGACGACCGCGTGCACCCGGCGCACGCCCGCAAGATGGTGGCGAAGCTCGAAGCCCAGGGCCACCCCGTCTATTACTTCGAGAACACCGAAGGCGGGCACGGAAGCGGCGCCGTCAACAAGCAGACGGCTCAGGTCAACGCGCTCCAGTACGCCTACCTCTGGATGATGCTGCGGTAGGGAAGTGTCGAACGTCACGGGGACCGCTCTTTCGATCAACGTCGGGATGGCTCGGGAATTCGAATACCGGGGACGCACTGCGCGGAGCGCCATCTGGAAAACACCCGGGGCCGGTCCGATCGCGGCGAGAGGTGTGAACCTCGCCGGAGACGAACAGGCGGATCGCGGCGCACACGGGGGTCCAGACAAAGCGGTCTACGCGTACGCGGTCGAAGACTCGCGCTGGTGGGAACGGGAAATCGGACGGCCGTTCGCCCGCGGCGAGTTCGGGGAAAATCTCACCACCGAAGGAATCGCCGTCAACGACGCCCTCGTCGGAGAGCGCTGGATGGTCGGAACCACCATTCTGGAAGTCTCCGAGCCGAGGATCCCCTGCTGGCGCCTCGGTGTTCGCATGAATGACGAGGGGTTCGTGCGCCGCTTCACCGAAGCGATGCGGCCCGGCGCTTACCTGCGGATCGTCACCGAAGGCGAGCTGACCGCCGGAGACGAGATCCGCATCCTCGAGAAGCCGGACACCGATCTCACCGTGCGGGACGTTTTTCGCATTTTCACCCGTGACCGGCAGGAGGCCGCGCGGCTGCTGGCGGTTCCCGCCATGTCCGACAGCTGGAAGCGTTGGGCGGCGGATCACCTTCGAGCAGCCGGGAATCGCCAGGCGGCTCCTCCGAAGCCCGGGTGTTGCTGACCCGAGCTCCCGCCTCAATCTGAAGAATTCCTGAAGAACGCCGCCCGCCTCAATCCAGGCGCGCGCGGCGGTGTACTCCTCCCCGAACGACGGATAGGCCGCGTTCGATTCTGGAGAGGAGCCATGAAAAAGAAGCTCGGTGCACTGCTACTGACCGTTTCGGCGCTCGTGGTCGCTGCCGGCTGCGCATCCTCGGGCGCCGCCTGCGCGCCGGACCCGCCGAAGCCGACGGACGGCGAGACATGGGCGCGGGCCGGTTCCGTCGCGGCGCAGCCCGCGACTCAATCGGTGAGCCCCGCCGTCTCGGAGGAGGCGCGATGAAAGACCCCGTCGACAGAAGAACGTTCATGAAGATCGCGGGCGCCTCGATCGGCGTCGGCGCGCTCTTCCACGTGGCGCCGCTCCTGGGCGCCACCGCCGACGGCCGGCGGATCGCCGCGCTCCTCGGCAGGAAGAATGGAGAGGCCCCGACGCCGTTCTCCTTCGTGCAGCTTTCCGACACGCACGTCGGATTCTCCGGCCCCCCCAACCCGCTCGGCACGCAGGCGTTCGAGAAAGCAGTGGACATCATCAACGGCCTGAAGGAACGGCCGGACCTCGTTCTCTTCACCGGAGACCTGACCCACGACAGCGAGAAACCGGGCGAGCACGCCGACCGGATGCGGCTCTTCCAGAAGATCGCGAGCCGCCTGAAGGTCCCGCTCGTCAAGTCGATTCCCGGGGAGCACGACGCCGGTCTCGACGGCGGAAAGCTCTTCCGCGACGTCTTCGGGGAAACGCACTACTCGTTCGACCACCGTGGCGTGCACTTCGTCGGGCTCGACAACGTCTCGCTCGCGAAGCCGGACGTCGGCGCCGATCAGATCGCGTGGCTCAAGAAGGACCTCGCGCGCTTTCCGACGACGGCCCCGATCGTCGTCTTCACCCACCGTCCGCTGTTCGACCTGCGCCCCGACTGGGAGTGGTTCACCGGAGACGGAGACGAAGTGATGAACGCGCTCGCCCCGTACGAAAACGTGACGGTTCTGTACGGCCACATCCATCGCGAACACACGCACACGGAGGGACGGTCGACGCACTACGCCGCCCGATCGCTGATCTTCGCGTTTCCGGATCCCGACGCCGGCGTCGCCAAGAAGCCCATCCCATTCGACCCGCAGAAGCCGTTCCAGAACCTCGGGCTACGTGTCGTCTCGGAGCCTGCGGCGGGAAGCTCGCCCCAGGCCGCCCCTCGGATCGAGAACGTCGAGCTGACGCTGCGCGAATACGCGGGCACCGTCGGCATCCAGCAGCTCATGAAACAGGGAGAATCGCTATGAAGTCGCTCCGCATCTTCGCTCTGCTCTTCCTTTCCGTACTCGCGGCTCCCGCGAAAGGCGCCGATCGCGTCGAAGAAACCCGCACGATTGCGATCACCGCTAAGCGGTTCGAGTTCGTGCCGTCGAGTGTCACGCTGAAGAAAGGTGAGACCGTCAAGCTCGTCTTCACGAGCGAGGACGTCACCCACGGAGTCTTCCTCAGGCCGCTGAAAGTCGACGTCGACCTGACGCCGGGAGAGTCCCGTGAGGTCACCGTCACCCCGCAGGCCGCCGGCTCGTTCACGGCGATCTGTCACCACTTCTGCGGCTCGGGTCACGGCGGAATGAAACTGACCGTCGTCGTGGAGTGACCATGCGCACCATCGGAAAACTTCTGCTGCTTCCGGCGCTCTGCATTCTCGGAGCGGGGACCGCTCTCACGGCCGGGCTCGTCGACTTCTCGGCGTCGAAGCCGCCCGGCCGGCTCGAGGAACGGCTCGCGACTTTCGTCCTCAACCGCTCGATCGAGCGCCGTGCGCCGAAGACGGCGAACCCGTTCGGCCGCTCGCCCGAAGCGGCCGCGGCAGGACTCGCTCTCTTCAAGGTTCACTGCG
>DASQJK010000112.1:0-2857 GCA_035631095.1 Thermoanaerobaculia bacterium | reverse complement strand
TGACCCAGTCGCAGACCTGCCTCGCGGAACGGAAGTTGGTGCTCAGCTGGAGAATGCGCCCGCCCGCGCGCCGGATCGTCTCGCGAAACCGGTTGTAAGTCTCGATGTCGGCGCGCCGAAACCGGTAGATGGACTGCTTGGGATCGCCGACCACGAAGAGCGACCCCGGCACGGGCGTGAGTTTCCAGCAGTCCCGCTCCGACGTGTCCTGACCCGTCAGGTAAAGCACGACCTCGGCCTGGATCGGATCCGTGTCCTGAAACTCGTCGACGAGGAGCCGCGGAAACCGCCGCTGCAGATCTTCGCGGACGGCGGGATGGTCCCGGAGAAGGTCACGCGCCAGAGTGAGGAGATCCTGAAAGCTCGCCCGGCCCGTCGTCCGCCGCCACTCGCGGTAGGACTCCAGGGCAGGCCGCAGCAATGAGAGCGCGATCGGATGGAGGAACTCCCGCCAGCTTCGAAGTGCGGGTGCGATGACCTCCTCGCAGAAGAGCTCGTGCTTTTCGAGCAACGCCACGGCTCGGGCAGCGTTCGGCCACCGCTTCTGGATCACCTTGTCTATGCCCTCGAGGGGGCGAAGAATGTCGGCCGTCTCGGCGGCGGAACGGCCGAGAATCCGCCGGAGCCGGTCCGCTTGCCTCGCTGCGCTCTGGAGCTCGTCCCATCCCGCCTCCGGAATCGTTTCGGGCAGCTCGGGCATGAGCGTGTCGAGGTAAGTCTCGACGCGCACGCGCGCCGCATCGAGGTCGGGCGGAGGCACCTCGGCCTGCGCGACAGCCTCTACGTCCTCGTTCTCGCACAGATCGTCGAACGTCGTCTTTAGGTCGGTCCACCGGATTCCGAGCGACATGAGACGTTCGAGGATGGCGTTCTCGCCGATGAACAGCCGCTCGCCGAAGCGAGCCCATGCGGCGATGCGCTCGCTCTTGTCGACGGCTTCGTCCATCTCGGTGAATCCGGGCTCCAGCCGAGCCTCGACGGGGCGCTCCCGCAGGAGACGGGCGCAGAACGCGTGAATCGTCCCGATGAAACACGCGTCGAGGCTCTCGAGCGCCTTCTCGAAGCGGGTCCTGCGTTCGGCGTCTGAATTCTGTCGGGAGGCGAGCTCGAGTGCCGCTTGAAAACGTTGATCGAGCTGCGCCGCCGCCTTGATCGTGAACGTCACTGCCGCGATCCTGTCGACCGGGACTCCGTCGCCGACCAGGGACACCATGCGTTCGACCAGGCTCGTCGTCTTCCCCGTGCCGGCCGCCGCCTCGACGAGGAGCGTTTCGCCGAGCGAGGAGCGAATCTCCGCTCGTGCGGGATCGTCGGCCAGGGGAGGGTTGACGGCTTTCCGTTCAGCCATTGCGATTCACGAGCGTCCGGAGCAACGGGTCGGACGAAGCGGCGATCTTCTGCCTGGCTTGCAGTGCGGCCCTCTGCGGGTTGCCGCAGACTTCGACGAACTCGCAGAACTTGCAATCGTCCGCGTCCGGCGAGTGCGGAAATTGTCCCGCCGCGATCAGATCGAAGAGGCCGTCGAGAAGCCGCCGTGCCTCCGCCGGTGAGTCGGGCAATGCGAGCCGGTGCCCCTCACCGCGCCGGCCCGGGAAGAAGTACCCGGCGCGCACGACGCGCCCGCCGCAGCCGGCGCGGGCGAGCAGCGATTCCAGGGCGAGCGAATAGAGGGCATGCTGCATCTGCCGGCCGCCGCGAAGGGCCGAGCCTTCCTTGATCGACCACAGGCCCCCGGTCTTGTAGTCCCAGACGTGGAAATTCCCGTCGGAATCTTCATCGACGCGATCGATGGAGCCGCGCAGGAGAAATGACCGGTCTCCTCCCAGCGCGATCTCCACCGGCTCCGGACTCGAGAGGGGTGAATCCGAGCCGCCTCGGGGCAGACCGAACGCGAGCTCGAAGAATTTCGGCGTCACTTCACGGCAGTGGGCCTCCTCCAGCTGCAGGAAGGTCCTGCACGCGAAGAGGATCTCTTCCCGCGCGTTCCGAAACGCGAGCTCGCTTCTGGGTGGCAGGGCATCGCGCCATTCCTGGATTTTTTCCTCCGCGATGGACTCGATCAAAGCGCGGTGCGCCGCCACGGTGGGTTTGGCTCCCTCGCGCGCGAGCTCCTGATGGAACCGATGAAAGACGTCATGAAGGAGTTTGCCGAGCGCCAGCGGGTCGAGCCAGCGTCCGGGGTCGCGCTCGTCCTCGCCCGGGCTCTCGATCCCGAGGACCTCGCGAAGGAAGAACCCGAACGGGCACTCGGCGAGTTTCCGCAGCCGCGAGCTCGACATGGGACGGCGGTTCCGCCGCGGGTCGACGTCGGGCACCGCTTCTCCGATCGAACCGTCCCAGATCGTGAACTCCGGGGATTCGCGGGCGGCCCGAGCGCGCGCGCCGTCCGCCAACCACGGGTGCAAGGCCAGTAGTCCGGCCTGCGTCGCCGAGCCGCGGATCCCGGCTCGATCGATTCTCGCGAGCCACCACTCTCCTTCGTCCAGATCGCGGGAGCTCTCCGGCACGAATCCGGAGGCGGGCGACGTCGCGGCTGCGAGCTCTTCGTAGCCGGCCTCCCTTCGGTCCTCGCGCTGGCGGAACGCCTCGAGGACGAAGGGGGAGGGGAAAACCTCGCCGGCCTGGACGAGATTTCGGACGTTCCAGCCCGAATGAGAAAACGTGACGGTGCCGCGCAGCCTCGACACGCACGCGCGCATCGCGCGGGATCGCTTCTCGGACCGGCCGCCGCCGAGAACCAGTCCCAGGTTCATCGACTCGTTGATGCGGCGTCGCTCCTCATCGGAGAGCACGGGATCGTCGACGGATCTCCCGGGATGGCGGCGCTCGTCGAGACCGAGAATCCAGGTCGCCGTTC
>DASQJK010000111.1:0-5569 GCA_035631095.1 Thermoanaerobaculia bacterium | reverse complement strand
AAAGGGGTCAGTCGCGCATTCGCGCATTGCCTCCGCTGCTAGCGCTTCTTCAGATCCGCGGTCCAGTCCAGCACGACCGTGACCGGCTGAGACTTCAAGTCCTGAACGGGCGAGCTGAAGAGAAATCGCCGCCCGTCCGAGCTCACGGCATATTGCATGGCTTCGCCGCTCGCGTCCATCGCCGCCGTTTCGGGACGGAAAAGCGCCACCGGACTGGAGACATCCAGGCTGCCTCCCGTGGCCGAGGCCGCCACCGCCGCCGCCAGAAGCCGGCCGTCGGGAGCGAGGAAAAAGATTTCCTTTCCATCGCCCCGCCACCGAGGCTGGAAACCTCCATCGGCCGAGATCCGCCTCTTGACGGCGCCGGCCGGAAAACTCTGGACGTACACCTCCTGGCGTCCCGACTCCTCCGACGCATAAGTGATCCATCGCCCGTCCGGCGAAAAGCCGCCTTGAGCAACGTTGAACGGTACACGGACTACGGGGAAGGGCTTGCGGTCGCCCGAGAACGGAAGCACCCAGAGCTCGCTGTTGGGCTCCCCGCCCCCGCTCACTCCGTAGAGAGGCCCGGAGTTGCCGTAGAGCAGAAACCTTCCATCGCGAGACCAGTCGAGCGGGATTTTTCGAGAGGTGGACAACAACAGGGGCTCCGCGGCTCCTGCGCCCGTCGAAGGGCGCACGTAGATCTCTGCGCGGCCCATCCCAGGACTTCTTGCGAACGCTATCCGGCTTCCGTCGGGCGACCAGACGGGAAAGAGCTCCGCGGATGCGGGAAGCGTGAGCCGGGAGGAGACGCCACGATCGAGCTCCATCAGCCAGATCTCGCGCTCTCCCCCGAGATTGATGAGGTCGAGCGCCACTCGCTTTTCGTCGGGGGAAAGATTGAAGCCCATGTAGAGACCGGGAGGGCCGATGGTCCCCAGGGACTTCCCTTCTCGGTCGAACCACGTGATCTGCCTCATGTCGGAGGCCGCTCCTCCTCCAAACGCCAGCACCCCGGTGTCCGATGCCGTGAAGGACCCGACTCTCAACGGGTCCGCTCCTCGAACCCTGGAGACGAAGGGAAGCGGCTCGCCCGTAAAAACGAGCTTGCCCGGATCGAACGGCCGCGCGACCAGCCATCCGTCGCGCTCGAAGAGAACAGAGCCTCCCGACTCCGACGCGGAGGAGCGCGCAAAGAAAGCGTTCGAATATCCGTTCATGAGCTGCACCGGCGGTTTTCCATCGAGCGAGCCTACGTAAACCGCGCGGTCCTCCTGCTGCACGCTCCGGGCGAGGAAAAGAAAATGGCGGCCGTCGGGCAGGAAGCTCGGCCATCGATGGGAGTTCTCGTGCCGGGCGGGATCCAGCTTGGTAACAGCCGAAGGAACTCCCCCCGTGGCGGCGACGCGGTACAGCGCGGCGGTCGGAAAAGGAGCGAAGACGATGACTCCTTCCCGGTTCCACGTGCCGCCGCGCGCGAGGCGCGTATCGCAGATCACCTGCGGCGGACCGCCCGAAGCGTCAACTTTCTTCAGCTTCCCTTCGGCAAAGAATCCGATCGAGCGGCTGTCCGGAGACCAGAATGGCGAATACGACCTCTCCGTCCCGGGAAGGGCTCGCGCCTCGAGGGAATCGAGCGGTCGGACCCAGACCACGTTCCGTCCGTCCGGTCCGGCGGCGGTGAACGCGAGGCGAGTCCCGTCCGGCGAGAGCGCGATGCTGCCCGGCTGGAAGGCCGTTTTCTCCGGCGGGAGGATGGAAAACTTGAGCGCGGCGCGGTCGTGGCTCTCCGGCTTACGGCCGCCGAGGCGCAGAAAGAGAACCGCTCCGAGAGCGACGGCCAGCGCCGCCGCCGTGATCCACGCCGCGAGCTCCCGGCGCCTCGATCGTGCCGGAGGCGGGCTGGCGCTCGCCGCCGATCCCTCCCCCTCCGCCCACTGAAGCTCCAGCCGAACGTCGTGCGCCGTCTGGAAGCGGTCCTCGGGGTCCTTGGCGAGACAGGTCTTCACGACTCGATCGAGGGCGGGGGGCGCCGCCGGCTGGATGCTGGAGATTGCCGGCGGAGTGCGCTCCAGGATCGAGGCGATGAGAGAGGCCTGGCTCTTTCCGGAGAACGCCTTCTGGCCGGTAGCCATCTCATAAAGGATCGCGCCGAACGCGAAGATGTCCGTGCGCGCGTCGGATTCCAATCCCTCGAGCTGCTCCGGGGCCATGTACTGAAGCGTGCCGAGGATGGTTCCCTCCGCCGTGAGGTCCGGGATCTGGGTCGCCATTGCGGTTCCCGAGGTCACAGCGACGCCGGCCGTTCCGGCCTGGAGTTTTGCGAGTCCGAAGTCGACGAGCTTGACTCCGGATCTGGTGATCATGATGTTCGCGGGCTTGAGATCCCGGTGCACGATTCCCTGCCGGTGGGCCTTGTCGAGCGCGTCGGCGATCTGGATCGCGAACCGCAGCGTCTGCTCGAGCGCCAGCGGTCCGCGGACGAGGCGGCTCGCCAGCGTCTCTCCCTCGAGGTACTCCATGACGAGGTACTCGACGCCTTCGTGGTTTCCGACGTCGTAGAGGGCGCAGATGTTCGGGTGGGAGAGCTGAGAGATCGCGCGCGCTTCCCGCTCGAACCGCTGCCGGAGCTCCGGGGAGGAAGACATCTGGGCCCCGAGAACCTTGACGGCAACGGTCCGGTCGAGCCGCGTGTCGCGCGCCTTGTAAACCTCGCCCATGCCGCCGGCCCCGAGGGAGGAGATCAGTTCGTAGGGGCCCAGACGGGATCGGGTGGGAAGGGTCAAGCTGCGATTGTACGCAAGCGTGTCCCCTTCCGGATTGACAGGACCCGCCCTGAGGGTGGAAAAGGCTCTCAAGCGACCCGTCCCCCGGGTCTTCGAGTGATTCGTTGACAGAGGAGGTGCCCATGTCCCGTCGGATGAGAATCCTGATGGCCAGCCTCACGCTCATCGTCCTCGTCGTCCTCCCCGCCGTTCCCGCGCTCGCGCAAGCCCCGACCGGCAAGATCTCCGGCACGGTGCGGTTCGCGAGCGGAGGACCGGTCGGGGGCGCCGCCGTCACCATCACGCAGCAGGAAACCGGCGCGACGCGGACGGTGCGGACGGGTCCGCAGGGAGAGTACGAGGCGTCGGACCTGCCCGCCGGCACCTACACGATCACGACGGACGTGCAGGGCTTCCGGCGCGCCGTCCAGCGGGGCCGCCGCCTCGATGCGGGCGCCACCGTCACCGTCGACATCACCCTCGAGCTGAAAGTCAGCGAGGACGTCACCGTCACGGCAATGAAGCGCGAGGAGACGGTGTTCAGCACTCCCGTTTCCGTCTCCGCCCCCACGGAAGAAGTCCTGCGCGATCGCGGCGTCAGCGATCTCGAAGGCGTCGCCGCCAACGTTCCCAACTTCACCGTCCAGAACCTCGGACCCGGCCAGAACACCGTCGCGCTCCGCGGCGTCTCCTCCGGCCAGATCGCGCGCGACCAGCCGGGCGTGAAGGAGCAGGTCGGCGCTTACCTCGACGAGTCGGTGATCTCCCTCTCGCTCTTCACTCCCGACCTCGACCTCTTCGACGTGACCCGCGTGGAAGTCCTCCGCGGACCGCAGGGAACTCTCTTCGGCTCCGGCTCCGTCGGCGGGACCGTGCGCTACATCAGCAACCAGCCGCAGCTCGGCGTCAACACCGTGTTCGGCGAGGTGGGCGCCAACGCGATCAACGACGGCGGCACCGGCGGTTTCCTCAAGGCCGGCTTCAACGCGCCGATCGCCGACAAGGCCGCCGTGCGGGTGGCCGCCTTCTACAACCGGCTGGCCGGGTACATGGACGCCGTGCAGCCGGACCTCTCCATCCGGAAGGACGTCAACGCGGGAGACCGCGAGGGCGGCCGCGTGTCCTTTCTGCTCGCCCCCGACGAGAACCTCTCCATCACCCCGCGCATCGTCTACCAGAAGGTGGCGATGGAGGGATGGAACCGCATCGACGCGTTCAACATCCTCGCCAATCCCTACACGACGACACGGCCGAAGGTCACGCTCGGCGACCGGAAGCAGTTCATCCAGATCGACGAGCCGTTCACGGACAAGTTCACGCTCGGCGACCTCAACATCCGATACACCTTCGGCGGCATCACGCTGACGTCGATCACCTCGATCACCAACCGCAACATCCTCGTCGTGCGCGACGCTACGGCGCTGACGGGAAGCGTCACGGGCGGCACGATCGGACTGCCGGAGACCATCTACACGTTGAACGCGCCGCTGCTCGACGCGACGCAGTCTTCAGGCTGGACGCAGGAGCTCCGTGCATCCGGCGGGAACGACCGGTTCAAGTTCGTCGCCGGCGGCTTCTACGGCGACACCAAGCGCCACTACAGCCAGACGCTCCCCGTGCAATCGTTCACGGCGCTCTCCGGAATTCCCACGGCCGGCGAGTTCGCGCCGAACGACGCGCTCTACTTCTCGAGGATCAACTACAAGCTCCGGGAGTTCGGGCTCTTCGCGGAAGGGACGTTCTCCTTCAGCAACCAGTTCAGCGTGACCGCGGGCGTCCGCTACTACAACTACCGGGAGCCGAAGGACCTCGTCTTCGACGGCCTGTTCGCGCCGGAGTTCCCGCTTCCCACGTTCGGACCGGGCACGACGAAGGCCGACGGCGTGGCGCCGCGCTTCATCGCGACATACAAGGTGACTGACACGACGACGATCAACGCCCAGGCGTCGAAGGGCTTCCGGCTCGGCGGATTCAACGACCCGATCCTCAGGCCGCTCTGCTCGCCGACCGACCTCGTCACGTTCGGCAGCGCGCCCACGTGGAAGGACGAGACGGTGTGGAACTACGAGATCGGATCGAAGTCGCGGCTCCTCGGCGGCCGCGGCTCCTTCAACGCCTCCGCGTTCTACGTGGACGTGCGGGACCTCCAGGTCGTCGTGACGGCGGGGACGTGCTCGTCGCGGCTCGTCTTCAACGTTCCGAAAGCGCGCAGCGTCGGGGCGGAGCTCGAGTTCGGGCTGGCGCCGACGGACCGGTTCGACTTCTCGCTCTCGGCGGGCTACAACGACTCGAAGGTGCGGTCCACAATCGCCGGAACCGACACGCAGCTGGCGACGGGCATCGTGGAAGGCAACCGCCTCCCGAGCGTGCCGAAGTTCCAGGCCGCGGTGTCGGCGACGTACCAGCAGCCGGTGATGCAGGACTTCAACGGCTACGCGACGGCGACGTACAACCACGTCGGCTCGCGGTACACGCAGCTCGTCGACCAGGAGCCGGGCGTGGGCACGGTGAACCTGCTCGCGTTCAAGTCGCACACGATCGGAGGCCCGCTGACACAGTCGACGTTCACGTTCGACCCGCTGCTGCCCTCGTACGACATCGTGAACCTGCGGTTCGGAGTGCGCCACGGCGTGTGGGATCTGGCGTTCTACGTGAACAACCTGACGGACGAACGGGCGCTGCTGTCGCTCGACCGAGAGCGCGGGTTTCTGGCGAGGGTGGGGTACCTGACGAACCAGCCGAGGACGTTCGGATTGACAACAAGGGTGGACTTCTAGGGAACGCCCGCCGCGTCTATATTTGGGTCATCGCTACGAGGTCTC
>DASQJK010000110.1:0-14971 GCA_035631095.1 Thermoanaerobaculia bacterium | reverse complement strand
GACCCGGTAGCGGCATCGGCTGGGCGCTCACTAGCGGGGCACTCCGAGAGCATCGTCGCGCCCGCCTGCTGACGCTACCGGGGCCTCCCGCGCCGCCACCCGCCGGTGCATCAGCGTTGGCTCATGGCCGAAATGTGAGCCCGGCGACGCGGCCCCCTCCCGGAGGAGACCATGAGCGAGCGAGCACACCGAACGCGGTCTGTCGCGATGCTGCGGCTGCGAGTGAGCGACGAGCGGAGGCCCGGTGGTCTCCTCAGAGGCAGGGCCGGAGCGTGTCTCCGAGGGAGGGGGACGGCGGCGTCCGGGCGGCTCGGTGCGCACGACTCCCCCTTGCTACACTCGGACGCGTGTTCGACCGCGACGAGGTGGCCTCCCCTGGATCGTCCGAGCGCGCGCTCCTGGACGAAATCGATCCCGGGCGGATGCCGCGGCACATCGCCGTCATCATGGACGGCAACGGCCGGTGGGCGCGCCAGCGCGGGTCGCCGCGCGTCGAGGGTCATCGCGCCGGGATCACGTCGGTACGCGAAGTCGTCGAGACCTGCGCCCGCCTGCACCTGGATGCGCTGACCCTCTACGCCTTCTCCGTCGAGAACTGGAAGCGCCCGCGGTTCGAGATCGTCACCTTGATGTCGCTGCTCAAGGAGTACCTGAACCGCGAGCTCGCGAACCTCCTGAAGAACGACATCCGGTTCCGCGTCGTCGGGCGGATGAACGAGCTCGACGCCTCGGTCCAGAAGGAGCTCTCGAAGGGGCTCGCGGCCACCTCGTCCTGCCGCGGGATGACCTTCAACATCGCCTTGAACTATGGCGGCCGCACCGAGATCGTGGACGCGTGCCGCTCCCTCGCCCACGACGTCGGCGCCGGGCGGCTGTCGCCCGAGCAGATCGACGAAGAGACGCTCGGGTCGCGGCTCGGCACGGCCGGTCTTCCCGACCCGGACCTCCTGATCCGCACGAGCGGCGAGATGCGGGTGTCGAACTTCCTCCTCTGGCAGATCGCCTACTCGGAAATCTGGGTGACTCCGACGCTATGGCCCGACTTCCGCAAGCAGCACCTCTTCGAGGCGATACTCGAGTTTCAGAAGCGGGAGCGCCGCTACGGCGGCGTCATCGACGGCAACCGCGAACCGGAGTCCGGACAGGCCGCCGGATGAAGAGGGAGCTCGCGGCAGCCGTCGCGATCCCCCTCGTCCTCGCGATTCTCTTTCTCCTTCCGCCCGTCGCGTTCGACGTGCTCGTCGTGGCGATCGCGCTCGCGACGGTCTGGGAGTTCTTCCGCATCGCGGAAAAGACCGGGCTGCCGGTCGCGAAGACGGTCGGCCTCATCTCCTCCGGCGTCCTCCTGCTGACGTTCGCCGCCGCGCTCGCCTTTCCCGACTGGCCCCGGCCCGATCCCGCGCTCGTCGCAGCGATCTGCGTCGCGCTCGTGCTGCTCGCGGCCGTCGCTCCCCTCTTCGGCGGAGTCGACCTGCGCGCGGCGCTGGGCGGGGCGAGCGGCACGGTGTTCGGCGTCGTCTCGATCGCCCTGCCGGCGACGGCGATGTGTTACCTGCGGCTGGTATCTCCGCGAGCGGTGCTCCTGCTTTTCCTGATCGTCTGGGGCTGCGACTCCTTCGCCTACTACACGGGCCGGGCATTCGGCCGGCGCAAGCTCGCGCCCCGCGTCTCACCCAACAAGACGTGGGAGGGAACGCTCGGCGGGCTCGCGGGCGCGACGTTGATCGGCGGAGCGGGAGGGCAATGGCTCGTCCCCGAGCTCGGGCCGGCGTGGGGCGCCGCGGCGGGAGCGCTCGCGTCGTCCGCCGGCCAGGTCGGCGACCTCGTCGAGTCGCTCTGGAAGCGCGGCGCCGGCGTCAAAGACTCGGGCACCTTTCTTCCCGGACACGGCGGCTTTTACGACCGGATCGACTCGCTCCTCTTCGCCGGCCCCGTCCTCGCCGCCATCCTCCTTCTCATTCGACGTCCGGGGTGACGCCGAACGGGTCGTCCACGTAGGCGACCCGCGAAAGCGTCAGGCCGTGCGCCGGGGCCTTCGGGGCGAGGAGCCGCGGGTCCTTCTCGTCGAGGAGCCGCGCGATCCGGTCTTCCGGCGCCTTCCCGCGCGCGACGTGGGCGAGCACTCCGCAGATCGACCGCACCATCCCCCGCAGGAAGGCGTCTCCGCGGAAGACGGCGCGGATCTCGCCGCCGCTCTCCTCGATCCGGACGAAGTGCAGCCGCCGGACCGCGCTCTCCCCGCGGGGGAGCCGTACTCCGAACGCGGAGAAGTCGTGCCGTCCTTCGAGCGACGCGGCGGCGCGCCGCACCGGCTCGACGCGCGCGGACGACGCGAGCTCGGCCACGAACGGAGCATCGCGGGGCGGGATGACTTCGGCGCGGCTCCAGCGGTAGACGTACTCCTTCCACACGGCGTCTCTTCGCGCGAGAAAGCTTTCTGGCGCCCGCGCGATCGCGAGCAGCCGCACGTCGGGGGGAAGGAGCGAGTTGACGCCGTCGCGGATGCGGGCAGGATCGCGCTCCCGCGGCAGATCGAAGTGGATCACCTGTCCGTCCGCGTGAACGCCGGCATCGGTGCGCCCCGCGGCATGGACGCGCACCGCGGCGGAAGAAAAGACTCCGAGCGCCTCTTCCAGGACCGCCTGGACCGTCCTCGCGGCATTCTCCTGGAACTGGAACCCGCGGAAGGCGGTTCCGACGTACGCGGCGGCCGCGCGGTAGCGAACCGGCGGGGAGATGCTCACGCCCGCCGGCGCACCAGCGCCGCCGCGAGCAGGGCCGCAAAGGGAACGTATTCGAAGGCGAGCACCGCACCCCGCGGAACCGGCAGCCCCGGGACCGGGTAGTGCATCAGGTAGGAGACCGGCAGCGCCGACGCGAGCCACAGAAACGCAGCGTTCCGTCTCGCGGCGGCGAAGGGCAGCGTCCAGAGCGCGTACCAGGGATAGAAGGTCGGCGAGAAGAGGAGGAGGGCTCCGGCGGAGTAGAGGACGCCGGCCCATGGGTCGTTTACCCGCACGGCGATGACGACGAGGGTCGCCGCGAGGAGCACTGCGAGCAGGACGCGAGCGAAAAACGCGGAGTAGAACCACGGGAACACCTTCGCCGTCCATGGAGGATGGCCGTGCGCGGCCTTCCACCGGATGAAGAGCTCCTTGGCGCGTCCGGGCAAGTCCCCGGCGTCGACGGCGGCGAACGCCGCGGGATACAGAACCGAGTTGAACTCCCAGCGCGTCGCGTACTGATCGAGCCCTCCGGCCGGTGAGACGCCGCCCCTGGCGGTGGCGATCCAGATGAGCGCCGCGGTCGCGGCGGCCACGGCGAGGGTTCGAATGCCGTTGCGGCGCAGGAGCGGAAGAGTCGCCGCCCCGGCGACGTACTTCACCAGAAAGGAGAGGGCGAGCGCGGCCCCCGCGCGTACCGGCCGGCCGCGGGAGGCGTAGAGCACCGCCGCGACGAGGAGGACGACCCCGAGCGAATCGACGTGGCCCTGACCCGCGGACTCGGTGACGGCGAGCGGATGGAAGGCGTAGAGCGCCGCCGCAAAAAGCCCTCCGGGAAGTCCCGCAGACGCGAGGAGGGCGACGACGCCGACGTCCGCCGCTCCGAAGACGGCTTTCAGAGGAAGGGGGCTGTCGCCGGCCGCCGCGAGGCGGAAAACTGCTTGAGCGGCGGGGGGATACACCGTCCGGATCTCGCGGTGCGCCACCCGCGAGCGTACGAGAGGCGCGATCTTCGCAACGGCAGGGTCGTCGGGGGCGTACTCCCAGGGGGAAATGCCCGCCCGCGCCACGCGGCCGTCCCAGAGATACCGCCAGACATCCTCCGAAAGGTCGGGGGGCCGAAACAGCAGGGTCAAGCGGAACACAGCCGCGCAGAACACGACGAAGGAGGTCCGGGATGCGGATAGACTCCCTGCCGCGATCAACGCGAGGACGGACCCCGCGAGCAAGAGAGACAGGTACGCCGCAAGATGAACCCTCGCATCGGGAACCCCGAGGAAGCCGAGCGCTACCGCTTCGCCGCAGGCGAAGAGCGCCCAGCGAATTGACGCGCGCGGTTCGGAGTTCCGATGGCCACTGAGGGCGCTCAGATCGCGACGCTCGTCGTCTATTACCTGGTCCTGGGGCTTCTCGCCTTCTACGGGGCGCACCGGTTCCTGATGGTTCACCTCTACTACCGACACCGCGGCAAGGACCCCTCGCCGGCGGGAAACCTCGCCGAGCTCCCCCGCGTCACCGTTCAGCTACCGATCTACAACGAAGTCTACGTCGTGGAACGGCTGATCGACGCCGCGGCCGCGCTCGACTATCCGAAGCACCTCCTCGAGATCCAGGTGCTCGACGACTCGACCGACGACACGAGAGAGGTCGCCGCGCGGACGGTCGAGCGATACCGCGCGCTCGGCTACGACATCTCCCACCGCACGCGGGAGATCCGGACCGGGTACAAGGCCGGAGCGCTCGCGGAGGGCCTCGCCGCGGCGAAGGGCGAGTTCATCGCGATCTTCGACGCCGACTTCGTCCCGGATCCGGCGCTCCTCCGCGCGATCCTGCCCCACTTCTCCGATTCCCGCGTCGGCATGGTGCAGGCCCGTTGGGAGCACCTGAACCGCGAATACTCCCTCCTGACCCGGATCCAGTCGATCTTCCTGGACGGGCATTTCGTGATCGAGCACACGGCGCGGCACCGCTCCGGCCGCTTCTTCAACTTCAACGGCACGGCGGGGATGTGGCGGCGGCGCTGCCTCGAGGAGGCGGGCGGCTGGGAATCCGACACGTTGACGGAGGACCTCGACGTCTCCTACCGAGCGCAGCTCCTCGGCTGGAAGTTCGTGTACTTGAAGGACCTCGTCGTCCCCGCCGAAGTGCCGGTCGACATGAACGGCTTCAAATCCCAGCAGCACCGCTGGACCAAGGGGGCGATCCAGACCGCGCGAAAGCTCCTGCCGCAGATCCTCCGGAGCGACTTCCCGTTCAAAGTAAAGCTCGAGGCCTTCTTTCATCTCACGAACAACATCTCCTACCTTCTCGTGGTGATCCTCGCGCTGCTCATCGTGCCGGCGATCATCATCCGCGAGCGCATCGGATGGCAGCGCCTCGCCATCGTGGATTTCCCCCTCTTCTTCGGCGCGACGTTCTCTTTCATCGGCTTCTACATCTCCTCCCAGCGTGAGATCGGCCGCAATTGGAAGCCGACGATCCGCTTCATGCCGTTCCTCATGTCGCTCGGCATCGGTCTTTCGCTCAACAACCTCCATGCCGTCCTCGAAGCGCTCTTCAACCGGAAGTCGGAGTTCACCCGGACGCCGAAATACCGGATCGACGGCGGCGGAGGCGAGTGGCGGACGAAGAAATACCGGGCGGCGGGCAATTACTCGCTCTTTGGAGAGATCCTGCTGGCGGCGTATTTCCTCGCCGCGACGGTGTTCGCCGCCGTCCAGAATTACTGGGTCGGAGTTCCTTTTCTCCTCGTGTTCTTCAACGGCTTCGCCTACACGGCGCTGCTTTCGACGTTCTCGCGAGCCGGAGGCCTGCGTCTCGCGCCGCCCGCGGCGGTCGAAGCGGCGGCAGCCACTTCGGGCCGCGGTGTCGAGCCCGCCGCGGGAGCGTGACGGCGGCCGCGCAACCTCCGAACCCCGAGGGGCGTAGTTCGAGCATGGCTCGAGATCCCGTCTGCGGCATGTCGGTGGATCCTTCCCGTGCCGCCGCCCGCCGCACCTTCCAGGGGCAGCCGTTCTTCTTCTGCGCTCCGGGCTGCGCCGCGAAGTTCGACACGGATCCCGCCGGTTTCGCGGCCGGCCGGCGGCGTCCCGAGCCGATGATGCCTCCGCGCCGGGGACCCGCGCCGGGCAAAGGCGGTCTCCCCCTTTTCGCCGGAGCCGGTCCGGCGACGGCGGCGGCCCCGGCGCCCGCTTCCGCGCGACCGAGAACCGCGCGGGCTTCGGATGACCCCTCGTCGCGAGTCTCGCTGGCGGTCGACGGAATGCACTGCGCTTCCTGCGTCAACGCGATCGAGACGGCGCTGGCCGCCGTGCCGGGCGTCCGGGAAGCGTCGGTCAACCTCACGACCGGACGGGCCGAGGTACGGGGCGAGTCCCTCGACGCGCGGCGGCTGACCGACGCCGTGCGCGAGAGCGGTTACGAAGCCCGGCTCGCGTCCGCCGAGGGCGGCGAAGGCGAAGACGCTCGCCGAGCGCAGCGCGAGGAGCGGGCGCTTCTTCGCCGCACGCTGACGAGCGCCGCTCTGACGCTTCCGGTCTTCGCGCTTTCCATGGCCGAGCTGCGGTTCCCGGGGCGCGACTTCGTGCTGCTCGCACTCACCCTCCCCGTGTATTTCTGGGCCGGCTCGCCGTTTCTGGTGGGAGCGATCCGCACGCTGCGGCGCCGGACCGCGAACATGGACACGCTCGTGGGCCTCGGGACGACGGCCGCCCTCCTGCTGTCGATCGCCGCGACGCTCTTTCCGGCGAAGACGATGCAGGCGGGCGGCTCCGGCCACGTTTATTACGAGGCCGTCGGAGTCATCATCACGTTGATCCTCCTCGGGCGGCTTCTCGAGACGCGAGCCCGTGGCCGCACCTCCGCGGCCGTGCGCAAGCTGCTCGACCTCGCCCCCAAGAAGGCGCGGCTCGTACGAAACGGAATGGAAGTGGAGGTCGCGCTCGCCGACGTGCGGGTGGGCGACCGGCTCCTCGTCAAGCCCGGGGAGTCGATCCCGGTCGACGGAACCGTGAGATCCGGAAGGACGGCGGTCGACGAGTCGATGGTCACCGGCGAGTCGATGCCCTCAGACCGGCGGCCGGGCGACCGTGTGATCGGCGGCACTCTCAACCAGCAGGGCGCCATCGAGATCGAGGCCACCGCGGTCGGGGCCGACACAGCGCTCGCGCAGATCGTCAAGCTCGTGCGGCAGGCTCAGGCGTCGAAGCCTCCGATCCAGAAGCTCGCGGACCGCATCGCCGGAATTTTCGTTCCCGTCGTCCTCGGCCTGGGCGTCATCGCGTGGGTCGTCTGGTACGTCGCCGGACCCGAGCCCCGCGCGATGTTCGCGACGATCGTCCTCGCCTCGGTGCTCCTGATCGCGTGCCCGTGCGCGCTCGGCCTCGCGACCCCGACGGCAATCCTCGTCGGCACGGGGCGGGCCGCCTCCGCCGGCATTCTCTTCCGCAACGCGGACGCCCTGGAGCGCGCCCGCGCGATCACCGCCGTGCTCCTCGACAAGACCGGAACCGTGACGGAAGGCCGGCCGAGATTGACCGACCGGGTGCTGCTCGCCGGAATCACCGACGAGTCGCTGCTCGGCGCGGCTGCGGCCCTCGAGAAGAGCTCCGCCCACCCCCTCGCCGCCGCCCTGGTCGCGGCGGCGGCCGAGAAGGGCATCGAGGTTCCGCGCGCGGACTCCTTCGAGTCACGCACCGGGCGCGGAGTCGTCGGTCGCTTCCAGGGGAAGACCGCCGCCGTCGGCAGCCCGCGGCTGTTCGAGGAGGAGAAGATCGACTACGCCGCCGTAGCGGAGGAAGCGGAGCGCTTCGCAGCGGAGGGAAAGACTCCTCTCCTGGTGGCAGTCGGCGGAAAAACGATCGGCCTCCTCGCGGTCGCGGACCGGGAAAAGCCCGAAGCGGCCGAAGCGATCGCGCAGATGAAGGCGAAGGGCCTCAAGATCGCGATGGTCACCGGCGACCGGACGCAGGTCGCCGAGGCGATCGCCCGCCGTCTCGGCATCGACGAAGTGTTCGCCGAAGTCCTGCCCGCCGACAAGGAGTCGAAGGTGCAGGAGCTTCAGCGCCGGCGCCACGTCGTCGCCATGGTCGGGGACGGCGTCAACGACGCGCCCGCCCTCGCGCGGGCGGACGTAGGGATCGCGATCGGCGCGGGCGCGGACGTCGCGATCGAAGCGGCGGACGTGACGCTCGTCGGCGGCGACCTGCGGTCGGTCCCCGAGGCGATCGAGCTGTCCCGCTCGACTCTCTCCACGATCCGCCAGAACCTCTTCTTCGCGTTCATTTACAACGTGGTCGGCATCCCCATCGCCGCGGGAGCGCTGTACCCGTTCACGGGCTGGCTTCTCTCGCCGATGATCGCCTCGGCGGCGATGGCCGCTTCCTCGGTCTCCGTGGTCGCCAACAGCCTTCGGCTCGCGCGGAGGAGAGCCCGGTGAGCTTCTCCTTCGCGTGGACGGGGGATCGGGTCGCCGCCATCGTGCTCGGCGCCGCGGCGCTGGCATTTTTGTGGGTCTTCTTCTTCGGCGGCCGCAAGCGGCGCGAGCAGCGCGCGCTCCGGAGCGCGATCGCGGCGGCGGGAGACGAGGTCACGATCCGCGTCGCCGGCGGGTACGATCCGGAAATCGTCGTCGCGAGGCCCGGCGTTCCCCTCACCCTCGTCTTCGACCGCCGGGAGTCGAACCCGTGCACGGACGAGATCGTCATCCCGGACTTCGGAGTCCGCCAGGCGCTCTCTTCGAACGGGAAGACCCGGGTGCGCATCGTCCCGAAGCACGAGGGCGAGTACCCCTTCTCGTGCGGAATGAACATGCTCCACGGGAAGATCCGCGTCGCCGCCGGGAGCTGACGTGCCCACCGTTCGCGTCACCGAGATCTTCCGGTCGATCCAGGGAGAGTCGACGCGCGCCGGGATGCCCTGCGCCTTCATCCGGCTGACCGGCTGCTCGCTGCGCTGCGTCTGGTGCGACTCGGAGTACGCGTTCACCGGAGGCGAGGAGATGGAGGTCGAGGAGGCGGCGCGCCGCGCGCTCGCCCTGGAAACGGAGCTCGTCGAGATCACCGGTGGAGAGCCTCTCGAGCAGGAAGGAGCGCACCCTCTCATGGAACGCCTGCTCGACGCCGGGCGGACCGTCCTGCTCGAGACGGGCGGTCACGTGCCCATCGACACGGTGGACCCCCGCGTGATCAAGATTGTGGACGTCAAGGCGCCGGGAAGCGGGATGCAGGCGGCCAACCTTCCGGAGAACCTCGACGCTCTCGGCCCGCGCGATGAGCTGAAGTTCGTGCTGGCCGGCCGCGCCGACTTCGACTGGGCACTCGACTTCGTCTCGCGGCGGGAGCTCGACCGCCGCCACGTCGTGACGTTCTCGCCGGCCTGGGAATCGTTGCCGGCCGTCGAGCTCGCCGGGTGGGTGCGCGACAGCGGCCGCCCGATCCGCTTCGGCCTGCAGCTGCACAAGGTGCTGTGGGGGGATGTGCCGGGCAGGTAGCTGATGGCTTCCTCGTGCATCCTCCTCCTCTCCGGCGGGCTCGACTCGGCCACTTGCCTGCTCATCGCTCGCAGGGAGGGGCTCGAGGTTCACGCGCTCTCCTTCGACTACGGGCAGCGCCACGCGATCGAGCTCGAGTGCGCGCGGGAGATCGCACGGCGCTACGGAGCCGCCTCGCACAGAATCGCGCGGCTCGATCTCGCCGCGCCTTCGGCGTCCGTCCTCACCGACCCGAACCAGGCGGTGCCCCGCGATGCTCTCGGGGATACGTCGATCCCGGCGACCTACGTGCCTGCCCGCAACACGGTCTTTCTCGCGCACGCGCTCGCGTGGGCGGAGGCGATCGGAGCGCGCGATCTCATGCTCGGAGCCAACGCGCTCGACTATTCGGGCTACCCCGATTGCCGTCCCGAGTTCCTCGAGGCGTTCGAGCGGATGGCGAACCTCGCGACGAAGGCGGGAGTCGAGGGTGAGCGGTTCCGGGTGCGGGCGCCGCTCCTCGCGCTTTCGAAAGCGCAGATCGTGTCGCTCGGGGCTGAACTCGGGCTCGATTTTTCGATCACGACCTCCTGCTACGACCCCTCGGACGACGGCCGCCCATGCGGCGCGTGCGACTCCTGCCTGTTGCGCGGGAAGGGGTTCCGGGAGGCCGGCATCGCCGATCCTCGTTCCGGCGTGCGACCGTAACTGACACAAAACACGATAGTTAATATATTAGCTTTATACACTCAACTTTTCATATCATGTGACTTGACAATGTGACACTCATGTTCTATCGTTCGGTCCATGCGATTCGACCAGTTGACCATCAAGGCGCAGGAAGCGATCCAGGAAGCGCAGCGCGACGCACGCGCGCGCGGAAACCCCGAGCTCTCGACCGAGCACCTGCTCGCCGCGCTGCTTTCACAAAGCGAGGAAGGCGTCGTCGTCCCGATCCTTCAGAAGCTCGGCGTCGACCCGGCCGCGCTCGAGCGTGAGCTCGACGCGGTCCTCTCTCGCCGTCCTAAAGTCACCGGGGCATCCGCCGATGCGACCCCGACGCGGGAGCTCACCGCGGTCTTCGACCGTGCCTTCGAGCTCGCGAAGGAGTTCGGCGACGAGTACGTTTCGACCGAGCACCTGCTGATCGCGCTGACGGAGAAGGAAGGCGGCGAGGCGGGAAGGCTTCTCGCGAAGTTCGGAGCGAAGAAGGACGCGCTCCTCAAGGCGCTCAAGGAAGTCCGCGGCTCGGCGCGCATCACGGACCCCAATCCCGAGGAGAAGTACCAGGCGTTGAAGCGCTACACGCGCGACCTCACCGACCTCGCGCGCCGCGGAAAGATCGACCCCGTCATCGGGCGCGACGAGGAGATCCGTCGTGTCGTCCAGGTGCTCTCCCGCAGGACGAAGAACAACCCCGTGTTGATCGGCGAGCCGGGCGTCGGCAAGACGGCCATTGTCGAAGGGCTCGCGCGGCGGATCCACATGGGAGACGTGCCTGAGGGCTTGAAGAACAAGCGAGTCGTTTCACTCGACCTCGGCGCGATGATCGCCGGAGCGAAGTACCGTGGCGAGTTCGAAGACCGGTTGAAGGCCGTCCTGAAGGAGATCGAGGAGGCGCAGGGCACGATCATCCTGTTCATCGACGAGCTCCACACGCTCGTCGGGGCCGGCGCTTCCGAAGGCTCGATGGACGCCTCCAACATGCTGAAGCCCGCCCTGGCGAGGGGCGAGCTCCGCGCGATCGGCGCGACCACGTTGAACGAGTACCAGAAGTACATCGAGAAAGACGCGGCGCTCGAGCGCCGGTTCCAGCCCGTGTACGTGGACGAGCCGTCGGTCGAAGACACGATCTCGATCCTTCGCGGCCTGCAGGAGCGCTACGAGGTCCATCACGGAGTCCGCATCACGGACGGAGCACTCGTCGCGGCCGCCCGCCTCTCCCACCGTTACATCACGGACCGCTTCCTCCCCGACAAGGCGATCGACCTGATCGACGAGGCCGCGGCCCGGCTGCGAACCGAGATCGACTCCGTCCCGACGGAAATCGACCAGGTCGAGCGCCGGATCATGTCGCTCGAGATCGAAAAGCGCGCGCTCGAAAAGGAGAAGACGAAGGAAGCGAAGGAGCGTCTCGAGGCACTCGAGAAGGAACTCGCCGAGCAGCGGGAGACGTCGACGCGCCTGCGCGCGAAGTGGTCGGCGGAGAAGGATGTCATCCAGAAGATCGGCCAGACCAAAGAGGCGATCGAGCAGGTCCGCCAGCAGGCGACGGAGGCGGAGCGGGAAGGAAACCTGCAGTCCGCCGCGGAGCTGCGCTACGGCCGGCTGCCCCAGCTCGAGAAAGAGCTCGGCGCGCTGAACACGAGGATGGCGGACCTCCAGAAGGGCGAACCGATGCTGCGCGAGGAGGTGACGGAGGAGGACATCGCCCAGGTCGTCTCGCGCTGGACGGGCGTTCCGGTCTCGAAGATGCTCGAGAAGGAACAGCAGAAGCTCGTTCACATGGAGGAACGGCTGCGCGAGCGGGTCATCGGCCAGGCCGAGGCGGTGACGGCGGTCTCCGACGCGGTGCGGCGCTCCCGGGCGGGACTCTCCGATCCGAAGCGGCCGATCGGCTCCTTCATCTTCGTGGGACCCACCGGCGTCGGAAAGACGGAGCTCGCCCGCGCGCTCGCGGAGTTCCTCTTCGACGACGAGCACGCGATGGTTCGCCTCGACATGTCGGAGTACATGGAGAAGCACTCGGTGGCGAGGCTGATAGGCGCGCCTCCGGGATACGTGGGTTACGAAGAGGGCGGCCGCCTGACCGAGGCGATCCGCCGCCGGCCGTACGCGGTCGTCCTTTTCGACGAGATCGAGAAGGCGCACCCGGACGTCTTCAACGTCCTGCTCCAGGTGCTCGACGACGGGCGGCTGACGGACGGGAAGGGACGCGTCGTCTCCTTCAAGAACACGGTCATCATCATGACTTCCAACCTCGGCTCCCACTGGATCGCCGAGGAGAGCTCCGGGATGAGCGAGGAAGAGGTCCGGCAGAAGATCGAGGGCGAGCTGGCGCGCCACTTCCGGCCGGAGTTCCTGAACCGCATCGACGACGTGATCGTGTTCCACCGCCTGACGCGCGACGAGATCGAGCAGATCGTCGAGATCCAGCTCCAGCTCCTCTCGCGGACCGTCGCCGACCGGGGCATCCGCCTGACGTGGACCCCTGAAGCGCGGAGGTTCCTTGCGGGCCGGGGCTACGACCCCACGTTCGGCGCGCGCCCGCTGAAGAGGCTGATTCAGAAAGAAGTGTCGGACGCGCTCGCGCGGGAGATCCTGACCGGCGCGATCGCCGCCGGCGACGCGGCCGAAGTCGACCTGTCGCCCGACCGCGAGCGCATCGAGATCGTTCCCAGAACCGCATCGGAATCGCTGAAAGCCGTATGACCGTGACTCGAACCATTTCAACCAAAGGGAGGACGAATAAATGAACTACCTGACTTTCGACCCGTATCGCGAATTCAACCGGATTTTCGGCGGCGGCACGACGCCCGCGCGGCGCGATCGCGAAGAGGAGATGAGCCTCGGCGCCTGGATCCCCCCCGTGGACATCCACGAGGACCAGGAGAAGCTCGTCCTGACGGCGGAGCTTCCCGGCTTCAAGCAGGACCAGATCGAGATCCAACTCGAGGGCGGAGTGCTGACGATCCGCGGCGAGCGGCGCTTCGAGGACGAGAAGCAGAACGGCAAGAACTACCACCGCGTCGAGCGCTCCTACGGCCAGTTCGTGCGCTCCTTCACGCTGCCGAACAACGTGGATCGGGACAATGTCCGGGCCAGGTTCTCCGACGGCCTTCTCCACATCGAGATTCCGAAGCGTGAAGAGGCCAAGCCCCGCCAGATCCGGATCTCCGGCGACGGAGCCCAGGAGAAGCGCGGCAAGGAGAACAAGACGATCGACGTCCAGTCCCGGGCGTAAGACCCCGGAAAGACGGCTTCATCAGCCCCGCTCCGGCGGGGCTTTTTGTTGCCCGCGGGAGGGAAGGAATGCCGGTCCCGCGGCAGTCGTTTGTAGGTCGCGTGAAAAAAACAACGACGGGCTGCGCAATTCTGGCACTCCTCTGCGCTTCGCTTCTCTCCGCGGTTCCCCTTCCCAGCCGCCGGAGCGACATCGTGGAAGTGGTCGAGCGCGTCTCCCCGGCCGTGGTCAACATCGCCGCCGAGCAGATGGTGCGGCGCCGCTCCAACACCTGGGACGACTTCTTCTTCGGGCTCGATCCGCGGCCCAGGCGTGAGCGGGCTCAGTCGCTCGGTTCGGGGGCGATCATCGACCCCCGCGGCATCATCCTGACGAACGACCACGTCGTGTCGGGCGCGTCCCGGATCATCGCGACCACGAAGTCCGGGACGGAGCTCGAGTGCGAGCTGGTCGGGTCGGACGCCGACAACGACCTCGCCGTGCTTCGCGTGAAGAAACCGGGGACGGCTCCGCTCCCGACCCTGAAGCTCGGCACCTCGTCGGACATCCTCATCGGCGAGACGATCGTCGCCATCGGAAACCCTTTCGGCTTTTCGAACACGGTGACAGCGGGCGTGGTCTCCGCGCTCGGCCGAAGCGTGCGCGGGACGGAGAACCAGCGCGTCTATACCGACTTCATCCAGATCGACGCGCCGATCAATCCAGGCAACTCGGGCGGCCCGGTCGTGAACATCCAGGGGGACATGATCGGGATCGCGACGGCCATCATCGGCGGCGCGCAGGGCATCGGCTTCGCCATCCCCGTCGACCGGGCGAGGCGGATCGTCGCGGACATCCGCCAGTACGGCCAGGTGCGCGCGGTCTGGATCGGCACGCACGGGCGCACGCTCACCGACGGAGACGACGGACAGGGAAGACGCCGTGGATTCCGCGTGCGGTCGGTCGAAACGGGCTCGCCCGCGGAACGGGCCGGGATCAAGGCGGGCGACGTCGTCGTGGGCGTGGACGGCTCCACGATCGACTCGCAGGAGGCGTTCGAGACCGCGCTTTCGACGCGCGGCCCGGGCAAGCCCATGAAGATCGCGCTTCGAACCGGCCCGGCCGAGCGCACCGTCACCGTCACCGGCGAGGCGCCTCCCGGCGACTACGGCATTCGGAGGCTGCGGGCCGACCTCGGCATCTCGCTGCGTCCCGGAGCGGAAGGCCTCCGCATGACGATCGTCGACCCGAAGGGCGCCGCGGCGCGCGCCGGCCTCGAGACGGGAGACATCCTGTTCTCGTTGAACGGGACGGAAGTCCGTGACGCCGAGGACGTGAACAAGGTGCTCGCGCGCGACCACAGCCGCACGACGCTCCTGATGGAAGTGGCGAGGGGCCGGCTCGCCTACACGCTGACGTTTCCGCTCGACTGAGCGCTCCGACCGGCGTGCCGGCGGATCAGCCGGAGGTCCGCGTCCGAATCGTCCGCGATTCGTAGAGGCGTGCGAGGAAGTCGTAGAGCACGAGCTCCTGCTTCCGGTGGGCCGATCGAAGCAGGCGGTTGACGTGCATGTGGACGCAGCTCGCGGCGAGCTTCGCCAGCGGCTGGCTCAGACGACCGTCCGCTTCGAGGGCATTCAACTCCCGGATCAGCGGCGCGACGCGCCCGGAGCGGCGGCGGAGCACGGCGAGCCCGGGTGCGAGCGGGCTTTCCTCGTCGAGCTCCGGGGGGGACGCGAGCAGCGGCTCGAGGCGCCGCGCCTCTCTGCGGAAGACAGTTGCCATTCCGCGCTTGACGCCCTCCTCGGCATGAAGATCCTTCGCGAGCTCGCTGCG
>DASQJK010000109.1:0-13606 GCA_035631095.1 Thermoanaerobaculia bacterium | reverse complement strand
CAAACCGTGTTTCCGCGTGTCCCGAGGCGGAGTCCGAGACCGAGCGTCCGTCCCGGTTTCCCCACGCGTCGAACCGGATCCCCGCGGTCCACGTCCACTTCTCGCCGAGGGTCAGGATGTCTTCGATGAATGCGCCCGCCGTCATCTGCCGCCCGCCCGCCGTCACGAATGAAGGCGCCGCGCCGGGAACCTGCTCGCGGCTTTCCCCCTGCGCCCGCCGCGCTTCCACCCCACCGACCAGGAGGTGGGGCCCGCCGGGAAGAGAGGCCTGTGCGGAGAGTCCCTCCGCGTCGGCGGGGACCGTCTGCAGGCGGATGAGACGCTCGGAGGTGCGGTCCGGGGAGATCGAAGTGAACGTCTGGTGGAACCGCTCTCCCGTCGCGAATCCGCGCACGGTGAGGCTCGCCTTGCCGGCCATGAGGTCCGAGCCGGCGGACAGCTCTCCGAGATGCACGTCGTTGGTCTGGAGGGGCGTGCCGTTCCCGCGCGACTCCTCGTACAGCGACCCGCGCAGGAACATCCGCGTGGATTCGATCCGGCGTTCGACCGAGAGCTCGGCGCCGGAATGCCGGGAAGACGTTTCCGCGTCCACCGGCCCTCTCTCCTCCGGCGCGACGGGCACGTAGCCGCCCGTCGAAAAAGCATCGGCCGACAGCGTTGCCGCCCAGGCACCGGACCGGCCGGACGCGTACGCGGACGCGTCACGCGTCGCGAGTGTGCCCGCCGAGAGGTCCGCATCCGCCCCGGCCGGGCTCGCCGGCGCCCGCCGTACGAGCTGCACGGCGCCGGAGAGGGCGGAGCTTCCGTACAGCTCCGACGCTCCGCCTCGGACGACCTCGATGCGCTCCAGCGAGCGCACCGGAACCCGGCCCCAGAAGATCCATCCGCCGAAAGGGTCGTTCAGAGGAAGCCCGTCTTCCAGCACGGCAGCGCGGGCGGCGCCGCTCGCGCCGATCCCCCTCAGGGAAACGCCCTGCGTCGTCGGATTCGCCGTTCGGCTTCCGGTCCGGCGAAAGAGCGCGAACCCCGCCGCCTGCCGCAGGGCGTCGTCCGCGGTCGGAGCCGCGGTCACCGCCAGGTCTTCCAGGCGCAGCACGACCACGCTCGACGGAGTGTCGCCGAGCGCCCGCGGAGAACGCGCGGCGGTGACGTTCACTTCCTCCGACGCGGGCACAGGGGAGACGTCCTGCGCGACGGCGGGTCGGGAGCGTGCCGTTACCGCCAGCGTTGCGAGGATCGCCGCGAGACGCGCGCGGGACCCGAATTTCCGGCCGTTCATCGCGCGACGGCGACTCCCCACGGGCCCTCGCCGGCGGGAACCACAGCCACCGGCCGGCCCTGCGCGACGTCCACGATCGAGACGTCGTTCGAGAGACCGTTCGCGGTATACAGGCGGTCTCCGTCGGGCGACAGCACGATCCCCCACGGGCGGCGCCCGACGGGAATCGTGGAGACCACTTCGCGGCGCCCGGGATCGACGACGGCCACGAAGTTCGCGTGGCTCGTCGTGACGAACACGGAGCGGCCGTCGCGGGCGACCGCGACTCCCACGGCTCTCACCGGGCCCGGCAGGACGAACCGCCAGAGCATCCGCCAGCTTGCGACGTCGAACGCAGACAGGCTTCCGCCGAGCTCCGCCGTGGCGTAGAGGACCTTCGAGTCCGCAGTGAACTGCGCGGCGCGGGGGCGGCCCTCCGCCGGAATGCGGCGAGCCTCTACGCCCTTGCGCGGGTCGAGAACGGAGATCGTGCTCGTGCTTTCCGAGGTGACGCAAACCCATCGTCCGTCGGGAGAGAAGGCGACTCCCTCCGGCTCCTCCCCGACGGGAACCCTCGCGCGAATCCTCCCCGACGCCACGTCCACGGCGGACGCGGCGGCCGTGTCCTCGTTCGAGACCCACAGGGTACGGCCGTCGGGCGCCACCGCGAGCTGTTCGGGGTCCGGGCCCGACTCGAGGCGCCGCACGACTCGTCCCTGCGCGGCGTCGATGACGGCGATGGCGTTTTCGTGAACGTCTCCGCGCGCGCTCGCCGCCACGTAGAGCTGCCGCCCGTCCGGCGAGGGCTGGATGCCGCGCACGCGGCCACCGACCGCGATCGTCGCGGAGGCCGTTCCGGACGAGGGGTCGATCACCGTGACCGTCCCGGACTTTTCGTTGGTCACGTACACGCGGTAGGAACGTGGCGTCGCAGCGGCGCCCGAAGCGAGGACCGCGGCGGCACAAGCGGCGGCACAAAGGGACGCCGCGATCGCACCGCGCAGTGGCCGCGCGGGCTTCATGTCCGGCTCGCGGCCGGAACGCGGCGCGTGAACCGGTGCAGCTGCTCGACGGGGCAGAGCAGGCGCAGCTTTCCTCGAGCGGTCCAGTCGATCTGGTCCCAGGAGGCGGCGAAACCCCGGTTGAACGCGCGGGGAAACTTCAGGATCCGGCCCGCGAGCCGTTCGAGGAGAGCCGCCGTCCCGATGTGGCATTCGGTCACGACCCATTCTCCATCGACGAGAGCCGCGCGGATTTCCTCGAGCCGCCCGATCGAGCGGCCGTCGGGTGCGAGCACCTTTCGTCCGAGCAGCCGTTCGAGCCGGACCTCGACCCGGGCGCTCACGGGCGCCCGCCCGGAATCCGGCCGACGATTTTCTCCGCGAGCCAGCGCTCCAGGGCGAGAGCGCTCGTCCGGCGGGCATCGACCTCCACCTGGATCTCGAGGCCGCGGTGGAGGATCTTCTCGAGCGGGACGCGGACCGGCTCGGCCGCCCGCTTCGTCAGCCGCGCGAGCAGCCGCTCGACCCGGCGCCCGATCGCAGGATGGAGGCGAGCGCCGAGAACCACGGCTCCCGTCTCGATTGCGGTCACGCGCGGCGCCTTCCCGCGCCGGGGCTGGATCACGATTCCGTCCACTTTTCCCATGAGGCGCCCGTCGCGGTCGACGAGCTGCTTGTCCAGCAGATCGCGAACGAGGTGCATGTCATCCGCCACCAACCACCTCCAGAGGAATGACCACCAGGGCGAGCAGGAACGCCGCGACGAGCACCACCAGGACGACGAGATTTCCGATCCAGCCGTTGCGGTACGTCCGCAGGTAATGCGGGTCGTTCATGAGCTCGAGGAAGGGGAGCACCACGAGCGGAAGGACCACGACCGTCAGCGCCATCGAGAAGAGCGTCAGCTTCAGCGGGTTGAGCCCCGCGGCCATGATGAGCGAGCCGGCGAGGATCGCGGCGGTGTAGACGAGCGAGAAACGGGCGTCCTCGTGGGGCTTCTGGTCTTCTCCCCAGTTCCAGCCGAGCGACTGCGACAGAGCGTAGGCGAGGTTCAGCGCCACTTCGAGCGCCGCCCCGAGGCAGCCGACGAAGAGGGCCGCCGCGAAGAGCGGCACTCCCCACGACCCGAAAGGCGGCACGAGCATGAGGGCGCCCTGCTGGAAAGCCTCGACGCGGATGCCGCGGGGGGCGAGCGTGAGCGCGGCGACGACGAGCACGGCGGCGGAGACGACGCTCCCGAAGCCCATTCCAAGCGCCGCGGTGATCCGGTTGGGCCAGAAATCCTTCTCGCCCCAGTGCTCTTCGATCGCGCCGGAGGAATAGAAGTTGACGAGGTACGGACTGATCGTCGCTCCCAGGATCGACACCGCCAGGAAGCCGTACCGGGGGAGGCTCCCCGACGCCTTCGGGAGGGAGGGGACGAGCCCGCTCGCCACGGCGCGCCAATCCGGGCGGAGCACGAATGTCGCGACCACGAACGCGAGCGTCACCATGCCGAGCGCGGACACCCCGTTTTCGATCAGCGAAAAAGTGCCCAACCACAGAAGGCCCCACACGAGAAGGCCGACGGGGATCGCGAGCCAGCGGTAGGAGATTCCGGTCACGAGCTGCAGCGCAACGCACGCGCCACCGATCTCCGCGGCGAGCACCAGCGTGTCGAGAACGATCTCGGCTCCGAGCGGGACCGCCTGGAATCGAAAGCCGAACCGCTCTCGCACGGCCGAGACGAGCGTGTGCTTGCTCACGAGGGCGATGCGGCCGGACATTTCGACGAGAAAAATCAGGCAGATCGTGGCGATCGCGATCGCCCAGAGGAGCCGCATCCCGAATTCGGCGCCGGCCTGCGCCGAGGTCGACATCGAGCCCACCTCGATGAACCCGCAGATGCTCGTGACGATCCCGAGAACGACCTTGAGAGGACCTTTCACGAGCCGCCTCCCCGGGAGAGCAGCGCCGCGAGCGCTCCCAGGCGGGCGGCGCGGTTTTCGACGTCCGCCGCCGGATCGGACTCGAGGGAGGACGCGATACCGGCCGCTTCCGCTACGGAAGGCGCCGCGTCGGCCGCGGCCGTTGAGTCTGCCGAGAGCTTCCGCAGCCGCGCGAGCTCATCCGAGAGCTCTTCGCGCGCCTGGCGGAACGTGTCGCGCGCGAAGCGGGCGGGGATCCGCCTCGAGCGCAGGTCGAGCGTGGTCTCGCGGAGCGTCGCGCACCAGGAGGAGGCCGAGGATCGCTCGTCCCGCGCCTTGTCCTCGGCGGAACGGCACCCGGCCGCGAAGAGGCACACGCAGGCCGCGGCGCCAATAAGCACCGCGGCGTCGAGGCGCCTCACGGCACCGAGTAGAGGTACGCCGCCATGTCGCGCGCGTCCCTGGAGGTCACCCCCGTATCGGGCATCGCCGTCGGCGGGTGGAGGTGCTGCGGGTTGCGGATCCATGCCTCGAGATGCTCGGGATCGTTCGTCAGGTTGCCGGCGACGTACGCGCGCTTCACGAGTCCCGCCAGTGGCGGTCCTACGTTTCCCACCGCTCCGGGAACCCCCCGGATTTCGTGGCAGGAGCCGCAGCCGTAGCGGCGGATCGCGGTGCGCCCCGCCTCGGGATCTCCTCCGGTCATCCTGGCGGCCTTCGCGGCCGCGGACTCTTCGCAGCCGGATGTCGCCGCCGCGGTCGCGAGGAGTGCGGCGGCGCAGATCAGGCCGCCGAACGCGCCGCCTCCCCGTTCGGCGAGCCGGACGCTGCGCTCCGCCTCCGAGAGCCACCGCGCGAAGAGAGCGAGGCCGAACGCGGCGAGAAGGACACCGGCCGGGACCCACATGAGGATCCCCGCCAGCTGCTGGTCCTGAAGCGGAGAGAGCCCCCAGGCCGCGGTGCGCGCCTCGTAAACCGGATACCAGGGGCTCCGTGCGACGGCGATCAGCGCTCCGAGAACGCCGCCCTCTACGGAGATTCCGAACACGGCCGCCGCGGCGGCTCCGTAGCCCTGACGCCCGACGCGGCCGTGGAAGAGCGCCCACCAGAAGAGTCCCGCGGCGAGCAGATAGGTCGAGTGCTGCAGCGCGTGCACGGGCTCGGACCGCAGCGAAGCCTGGTACAGCGGCGGAGCATGCCAGACCCACAGGACCGCGGAGAGGAGGAGAAACGCGGTGAGAGGGCCCGTCAGGCTCCTCCAGACCCGGGAGAGCCCCGGAGCGCGGCCGATTCGACCGACGGCAACGCGCATCCGCGGCGGCGCGGCCCAGAGGATCACTGCGAGCGGGCGTCCGAGCACGCAGAGCGGCGCTGCGACGAGCAGGAGGAGCTCGTGCTGGACCATGTGCGTCGAGAAGAGGGTCTCTCCGATCGCGTGAAGCGGAGAGACGAGCGAAACCGCGAGCGCGGACCAGCCGACCACGAACGCGCAGGCCTGCCACACCGCGATACCGCGGCCCGCCCCCGCCCGCTTCCACAAGCGGCGGAGTCCGCGCACGTACAGCCATGCGGCTGCGGTCAGGGAAAGAACGAGGAACGGATCGAGGTTCCAGCCCTGATCCCGCAGCGAGCGAAAGAGGGCGGCCATCTCAGTCGCAGGGCCGGTGCACCGCGCCCGGCACGGCTCCGGCGAGGATCACCAGCAGGAAGAATCCCGTGAGCAGCATGGCGAGCGTGCGCATGAACCGGCGCCGCTTCGCGATCCGGCTGTCGTCGGGCTCCCCTTCGAGGGGGACTCCGGCCTGCCAGGAGATCCATCCGGCCGACGCGGCGGTGAGAAACGCCACCGCGGTGATCAGATGAAGCGGCCACCGGCGGCCCGTGTCGCAGACCCAGTCCGTCAGGACCAACCCGAGAAGCTCGTTCGCCGCCCAGGCGAGCGGGGGAACGACGATCCCGAACCAGAGGGCGGCGTCGGCGGGCCCGCTTCGGGACACGCGAGCTTCCCGCTCGCCCGCTTCGAGGACTTCTTCCCTCACGTCAGCCTCGGATACACGTACACGATCAGGAACAGCGGGATCCAGCCGAGCGCGATGAAGTACCAGAAAATGGCGCACCCGCGCACGTCGAGAAACTGCTTGTGCGCGACGGGGCCGATCTTCAATACCGCGGCGAGAACGCCGTTCTCCAGGAATCCGGCGACTCCCTCGAGCAGGTGCAGGCCCAGGATCGTCCAGACGATGGAGCCGTACGCGCTGCTGTTCCACTTCGTGTGGGTTCCCGGAAACTCGAAGAATCGGACCGCAATGAAGAGCGCCGTGATCGCGATGGTGACGTAGAGAAGAGCCCGGATCCGGGGGGTGTCCTCGAGATGGCCTCTCGCCGCGATCTTCTCGGCGGCCCGCAGCGGCAGGCAGCTCGCCAGGATCAGGACCAGGCCGGCGACACCCCACCGCAGGTCGGGCGGCGGGATCGTCGGAGGCGGCCAGTCTGTGACCGTCAACCGGAGATAGATCGCCGTGGCGATCATGATGACGAACGTCGTCGCCTCGATCAGGATGAGGCCGACGGTCCCCCACCAGAAAAGGGCGCTCGGCGTGAGCGAGATGTCCGGCAGCCGGGAGACGTCGATCGTGCGACGCGCGCTCATGGCTCGGTGACCGGGTGCTTTCCCGTCGGCTCGCCCTTCGGCCAGTACCACGCGGTCATGGTGACCAGGAAGAGGAGCCCGCTCAGGACGACGGCCCACGGCGTCCATAGCGTGCCGACGAGGCCGACGGTGATTGAAAGAGCGACGAACAGCGGCCAGATGGAAGGACCGGGCAGAACCGCCCGATGATCGGGCTCGGCGTCGAGCGGCCGCGTGACGAGCACCTCGCGGCGGTCGCTCCGCAGACCCGTCACGTGCGACAGCTCCTTTTCGTGCCACAGGGGGTTCTGACCCGGGACGACGAGGATGCGGTCGAAGTTCCACGGCGGCGGGGGAGAGCTCGTGGCCCATTCGAGTGTCGACGCGGCCCACGGGTTGTCTCCGGCCGGCTCGCCCGCGCGCATGCTGCGCAAAGCGTTGATCACGAAGAGAAGCACTCCCACGGCGAGCACGGCCGCGCCGAGCGAGGCGATGAGATTCGCGGTGCTCCAGCCAGCCTCCGGCAGGTACGTATACACGCGCCGCGGCATTCCCTTGAACCCGAGCCAGTGCATCGGAAAGAACGTCACGTTGAAGCCGATGAACATCAGCGCCACGGTCCAGCGCCCGAGCTTCTCGGACATCATCCGGCCCGTCAGCTTCGGGAACCAGTAGGTGAGCGCTCCGAAGAGGGGGAACACGGCGCCCCCGATCAGAACGTAGTGGAAGTGCGCGACGACGAAGAAGGTGTCGTGCACCTGGAGGTTGAACGGGATCGCTGCGAGCATCACGCCGGTGAAGCCGCCGACGAGAAAGATCAGGAAGAACCCGATCACGAACAGAAACGGCGTGTGGAAGCGCGGCCGCGATCCCCAGACGGAGCGGATCCAGCAGAAGATCTGGGTTCCCGTGGGGATCGCGATCATCATGCTCGCGACGGTGAAGAACGCTTCTCCGAGCTGCGGCAGCCCGGTCGCGAACATGTGATGCACCCACAGGCCGAACCCGAGGAACGCGGTCGAGACGAGAGACAGCACGAGCGCGGGTTTCCCGAAGATCGGCCGGCCCGTGGCGGCGGAAATGATCATCGAGACCATTCCCAGCGCGGGAATGAAGATGATGTAGACCTCGGGGTGCCCGAAGAACCAGAAGAGGTGCTGGTAGAGGAGCGGATCGCCCCCCTCCGCCGGATTGAAGAAATGGGTGCCTATGAGCCGGTCGAGCGCGAGGTACCCGCTCGCCATCATCACCGCGGGCATGGCGAAGAGCACCATGAACGAGTTGACGAGCATCGCCCAGACGAACATGGGCATCCGGTTGATCGACATCCCCGGCGCCTTCTGCTTGAACGTCGTGACGATCAGCTCGATCGCGACGGCGAGCGCCGACACTTCCGTGAAGGTGATCATGTTGGCCCAGATGTCCACGCGGTGCGACGGGGAGTATTCGGGGCCGGAAAGCGGGACATACGCGAACCAGCCCGCGTCCGCCCCGCGGTTGAAGGCGAACCCCGTGTAGAGGAACAGGCCTCCGAGGAGGTAGATCCAGTACCCGAAGGCGTTCAGTTTCGGAAAAGCGACGTTGCGCGTTCCGACGAGGAGCGGCACGAAATACACGCCGAGGCCTTCCATGACCGGCACGGCGAAAAGAAACATCATCGTCGTGCCGTGCATGGAGAAGATCTGGTTGTAGAGGTCCGGATTGAGGAACCGGTTCTCGGGCCGCGCGAGCTGGAGCCGCATCGCGGCCGCCTCGAGCCCGCCGAGCGCGAAGAACGTGAGCGCCGTGACGACGTAGCGCTTCCCGATCACCTTGTGGTCGGTGGACATCAGCCAGCCGAGAAGACCGGCGGGCGTTCCCCAGGACTTGCGAAGCTCCGCGCGCTCTCCGTCTGCGGGGAGCGCAGTTTCCTCGGGCTCCTTGCGGGGGCGCTCGCGTGGCGTGCTCACTTCAAGCTCTCCAGGTAATCCGTCAGGGCGAGAAGGTCGTCGCCCGGCATCGCCATCGGGGGCATGTGGTTGCCGGGCTTCATGCTCTGCGGGTCGGCGATCCATCCCGCGAGGTTGCCGCGGTTGTTCGGGACGGTTCCGGCGGCGAGAGTGTGACGGCTGGCCACGTGGGTCAGATCCGGCGCTTCCATCCCGAACGCCGGCGTCCCTTTTATGGAATGACAGAACATGCAGGGCGAAGAGAGGAAGACGTCGCGTCCGTGGGTCTCCGACGGCGTTGCCGGCTCTGCGGCGGGGAGCAGTTGACTCTCGTACCAGCGGTCGAACTTCTCCGGCGGATCCGCGACGATCGTGAATGCCATCTTGGCGTGCTCCAGGCCGCAGAACTCGGCGCACTGTCCTCGGAAGACCCCGGGCCGCTCGGCACGAAAGAGGTGCGTGTTCTTGAGGCCCGGGATGAGGTCCTTCTTCCCGTGGAAATTCGGCGCCCAGAAGCTGTGGATCACGTCGGCGGAGGTGAGCTCGAGGAGCACCGGCCGGCCGACGGGGACGTGGATCTCGTTGGCGGTCACCACGTCTCGGTTGTCGGGCGTGCCGGGGTAGTGGATCTCCCACCACCACTGGTGGCCGGTGACCTGGACCCGCAGGACGTTCGGTCCCGCCGGCTCCGCGACCGCGCGTCCTGCGGAGACGCTGACGATGAGGAAGAGGAGAAGGATGGCCGCCGTGGCGCCGACGGCTCCCACGATCAGCGCGCGGCCTCGCTTCGGGTCCGCGGATTGGGCGGTGCGCCTCCGGAAGAGCGCGACGAGGAGGGCGGCCGTCACGACCACGAAGACGGCGGTGCAGGTCCAGAACAGAAACCACCAGAGGCCGGCGATCCGACTCGCTTCCCGGCCCGCCGGATCGAGCGCTGACTGGATTCCGCGGCAACCGGCGGCGGCGATGAGAGCCAGCGCCGTGGCGCCGCGGGCGGACGCGCGTGCGAAGGGCGCGCGCGCCGGCACCTTCATTTCGACTCCTTGCCTTCGGAAGATTGCATGTGATCTTCGCGGGGGCCGGGTGGAGAGGCGATCGGCTTGTCCGCCTTCATGGACTGGACATAGGCGACGATCTGCCAGATCTGCGAGCTCGGGATCTTCCGCCGGAACGACGGCATCCCGTTCGGCCTTCCTTCTACGATCGTGGCGTAGATGTTCTGGGGCTCGCCGCCGTAGATCCAGAAGTCGTCCATCAGCGGAGGCCCGATTCCGCCGCCGCCGCGGAAGTGGCAGCCCGAGCAGTTGTACCAGTTGAAGAGCCTCTGCCCTTCCGAGATCTGGAACGGGTTTCCCTCGTACGGATTGGTCACGTTCATCGCGGCGAGCTTCGGTCCGGGCTGCAGCGAGCCCTGTTGCACCGCGTCAGGCCGGCCGGACGACGGCGCGGCCTCGGTCAGGCGGCGCGGGTTCTTCCGGCAAGCGGTCAGCAGGGATGCGGCCGCGAGCGCGGCGGCGAGAAACATCCGGCCCCTCGTCGAATTCACGGCGAGCCTCCCATGCGCGCGGAGACGGCTGTCCTGCCCGCGCCTCCGGGCGGCGGGGCCGGCACGCGCGGAACTCCGTAGTCGTCGAGGATGCGATCGATCTCGGCGCGATGCCGCGCCAGCGCCGCGTCGATCTGGTCCCGCAGCGCGGTGTCGCCTCTCCGCACGCCCGCGGCGATGTCATACACAAAGGGAAAGCCGGGGAGATCGGGCGGAGGCGCAGCGGGGATCAGCGTCAGCGGAACGCTCGCCTTGCGGGCGAAATATCCGGCGAGGGGTCCCCAGACGAGGGCGACGTCCACCGACCCGTTCGCGACGGCCTCGACGATGCGCGCCGGCGGGTTCGGCTTCGAGTAATCCCCGTACAGGGTGAATCCGACGACGTTCGAGATGAGGCCGCGCCGCATGAGGGCGTGGGCCGGCGGCGTGTTCGCGTAGTCGTTGCCGACCATCTGCACCCCGATGCGGAGCTTTTCGAGCCGCGGGTCGTCGAAGGAGTGGATCGGCGCGCGCGAACGGCGCGCGAGCCAGACGTACGTGGACCGGTAATACGGCCGCGTGGCGAGAGCCATCTCGAGGCCCACGGGTATCCCCATGACGAGGTCGCACTCGCGCGCCTTCAGCGTGTTGCGGAAGAACCCGCGGCGCTGCGCCCACCAGGTGTATCGGACCGTCGCGCCGAGGTCGCGCGCGACAAGACGGGCGATCTTGTTCTCGAAGCCCTCCAGACGATCGTTCGAGAACGGCAGGTTGTTCGGGTCGGCGCAGATCCGCAGCTCCGGAGGAGGGGCGGCGCTCGTCTTCGCGGCCGGCAGAGCCGCCGCGAGCACGCACACGAGCAGGGAGAATCGGAAAAGGCGGGACGCGCGGCGCCGGTCCGGCCGCTCAGGGAAGGGCGAACACATAGAGCATCCCTCCCGCGGTCGTCGCGGACGGCAGGTCTCCCATCGCGTTGACGAATCCGAGAGCCGCCGTGCCGTCGCGGGGATCGAGGTTGTTCGAGACGATCGCGCCCGACCACCCTCCGACTCCGGAGAGGATCGCGACGTACTGCTTTCCGTCGGGGCCCCGATACGTGATGGGCTGGCCGATGATCCCCGAGCCCGTCTTGAACCGCCAGAGCACCTCGCCGGTGCGCGCATGGACGGCCTGGAACCAGCCGTCCATCGTGCCGTAGAACACGACGTCTCCCGCGGTCGCCAGCGCCCCGCTCCACGCCGGGAACTTCTCCTTGATCTTCCAGACCGGCTTGCCGGCCACCGGATCCCACGCCGTGAACTCTCCACGATGGCCGCCAGGGGCGGCGTACATCTTCACGTTCGCACCGACGAACGGCGTTCCCTCGATGTAGTTGGCCTGCACGCCCTCCTCGTCCTGGCACAGGTGGTTGTGCGGGATGTAGACGAGCCCGGTGCGGGGAGAGAACGCCATCGGCTGCCAGTCCTTGCCGCCCGGAGCGGCGGGGCAGATCCCCCGGACCGTCCGGCCGACCTGCGGTTTGAGCTCCTCGACCTCCTTGGGGCGGCCCGTCGCGAGATCGACGCCCGTCCGGGTCGTCACGTACGCGAAGGGGTTCGCGGAGAGGACCTCGCCGCTCGTGCGGTCGATCACGTAGAAGAAGCCGTCGCGGTCTGCTCGCAGCAGGGTCTTGCGCATCCTGCCGCCGATCGGCAGGTCCAGGAGGACGTTCTCGTTGACGCCGTCGTAGTCGTACAGGTCGTGCGGGGACATCTGGTACGCCCAGACCGCCTGGCCATCGTCGGGGCTGCGCGCGATCACGGCCGCCGTCCACTTGTTGTCGCCCGGGCGCTGGTCGGGATTCCACGGGCCGGGGTTGCTCGTGCCGTAGTAGATGAGGTCGAGCTGCGGGTCGTAGGAGACCCAACCCCACACAGTTCCGCCGCCGATCTTCCAGAGATCGCCCGGCCAGCTCGTCATGCCGAGATCGGTTCCCTTGTCAGAAGCGTAGAAGGGCTTGAACCGCGGCCCGATCAGCACTTCCTTGTCGGGCCCCGTACTCCAGGCGCGCCAGACGACCTTGCCCGAGTCGGCGTCGAGCGCCGTGAGCCATCCGCGGACGCCGAACTCTCCGCCGCTGTTCCCGACGAGGACCTTACCCTTGACCACCAGAGGCGCCATGGTCATCGACTCGCCGTGGTTGATGTCGCCTACCCTGGTGCGCCAGACCTCTTTCCCCGTTTCGGCGTCCACGGCGACCGTCTGGTCATCCAGCGTGTTGAAGAAGACGCGTCCCCGATCGTAGGCGGCGCCCCGGTTGACGACGTCGCAGCAGGCGACGCCCTGCGCGGACGGAAGCGTCTTCGGTTTGTAGACCCACTTCGCCGGCGCGCCCGGCTTCGTCAGGTCGAGAGCGTAGAGGTAGTTCGGATACGGGGTGACGATGTACATCGTGCCGTTGACGACCAGCGGCGCCGCCTCGTGGCCCTTGCTGACCCCCGTCGAAAACGTGAACGCGACCTTCAGGTTGCGGACCGTCTCCGTGTTGATCTGATCGAGCGTGCTGTACCGGCTGCTCGCGTAGTCGCGAGCGGGGCGGATCCACTGCGACTCGTCCGGCTCGGCGAAGGGAATCGCCGACGGAAGCGCCGTACCGCCCGCTGAGGGCGCCGAATGAGGGGGCGGAACGGATGCGCCGGGGCTCGGCGCGCTGCGCCGGCAGCCGGAGATCCAGGCCGCAAGAATCGGGATTAGAATGAAAGGGAAAAGCGAGCGCCGGAGTCGACCGGAAGGACCCGAGAGCACCGCTGAACGGTTGGGTGCGTCTTCCATTCCGGAGCAGCGGGGGAGCAAGAACTTTGCCGACCCCGCGTCAGCGGCTCGATTCTTGCTGCCGTTGCTTTCGAGAAGTTGGTTTTTTCAATTCAATGCGTCGATTCGAATACTGAAGGAGATCCGACAATGGTTTCCCGGTCCCGCAAGGTCTCATCCCCGAAACGTCCCACGCCGGTCCGCGTGACGAAACCGGTCGAGCTGCCGGAACGCTCGAACGGCGATTTCGAGAGGCGGCTCGGCCGTCCGGTGACACGGGAACGAATTCGTTACACGTCCCACACGACGTTCCTTGCGAGGTGGTCGGCACCGTAACCGTCGGCTGCGCGGAGCGAGCGGTCTGCCGCTGCGCGGCACCGGCGGTCCGCTCGGCCGGATGCGGCCTCGACGGCCCGCCTGACCTCTCGCTCCGCTTCGCCGACCGCCGCGTGAGGCTCCTCCCTCCCTTCGGTCGGGAGACTCCTCACGCGGCGAGCACTTGTGCCACCGAGGCGAACTCCAGTGCCTTCTCCTCTCCCGCGCGAGCGAGGGAGACGTTGGGTGAGGG
>DASQJK010000108.1:0-3260 GCA_035631095.1 Thermoanaerobaculia bacterium | reverse complement strand
TCGGACAGATTGCGCGGCTTGCGGAACCCGTGGCGGCGCGCGAGACGGCGCAAGCCCCATCCGAGAGCCTCCTCCGACCACGCCTGGAGCTCCGGATCGAGAGTGGAGTCCACGCGCAGCCCGCGCCGGTACAGGTCCTTCTCGCCGTACGTGCGCTCGAGGTACTGCCGGATCTCCTCGCAGAAATAGGGAGCGACGACGGTCTCTTTCAGCGCGGGGGAGGTCGGCAGCGGCTCCGCGTCGGCGGCCTTCCGCTGAGCCGTCGTGATGTAGCGCTCGGCTTCCATCCGCCGCAGGGCAGTCGAGCGCCGGCCGAGCGCGAGGTTCGGGTTGCGAAACGGAGACTGGTCTTCGGGCCTCTGAACGATCCCGGCGAGAAGCGCGGCTTCCGCGAGCGTCAGGTCCTTGACGCCCTTCCCGAAGTAGTACCGGGCGGCGGCCTCGAACCCGTAATTGCCGTGGCCCAGGTAGATCTCGTTGACGTACATCACGAGGATCTGGTCTTTCGAGTACCGGCGCTCGATCTCGAAAGCGACGAGAGCCTCGTTGATCTTTCGCGAGATCGTCTTGCGTGGAGAGAGAAAGATCGCGCGCGCCAGCTGCTGTGTGAGGGTCGAACCGCCCTGCGCGTACCGCTGTGACCGCATGTTCGCGGCGACCGCTGAAACGGTCCGCCGCAGGTCCACTCCGCCGTGCCGGAAGAAATTCTTGTCCTCCGTCGCGACGATGGCGTTCTTGAGAACCGCCGGGATCTGGGCGCTCGTCAAGAGAATCCGCCGCTCGATCGCGTACCGCGCGATCGTCGAGCCGTCGCTGCCCCGGATCTCCGTGATGATGTCGGGCCGGTAGCTCTCGAGCTCCGAAACCCGGGGGACGCGGACGAAAGTGGTGGTGGCGGACCCGGCGAGCGCGCCGAGGAAACCGACCGCGACCAGGGGAAGGAGGAAGAAGGAGACGCGGCGCGCCAGGGGCACGGGAAGATTGTAGAGGATAAGGGCGATTTCGGCCGGCGCCTTACGGGCCGGGAGTCGGAGATCGTGGGTCAGGGGCCGTCGGCCCGAGGTTTTCCTGTATTAAGCTCCCCGCCGTGAGCACCGTCATACCGCCTCCGCCGCCCATTCCGGGACCGACCCCGCTGCCCGCGGCGGGCCCGCCTGCGGGACGCGGGTGCTGGCGAACGGGGCTCATGGGGTGCGGGATCGTCGGCGTGCTCGTGCTTCTCTGTTTCATCGGCGGCGTCATCTACATCCGCAGCCACCCGGAGGCGTTCACGGATTTCCTCATCGGCCGCATCGAGGCGTCGTATTCGCCCGAGGTCACCGCACAGGACAAGGCGGATCTCCGCGCCGCTTACGCCGCATACCGCGAAAAGCTCCGGACGAGATCGGTCTCGGGCCGGTCGCTCGACCGCGTCCGAACGGTGCTGATGCGGGGAGGAGGCGGCTCGACCATCGGGAGGGACCAGGTCCACGAGCTGACCGCCGCCTTCCGCGAGGCGGCGGCAAGCCGCGACCCCGGCGTTCCGGCGGTCGTGATCACGCCTCCGCCCGTTTCGTCGGGAACCCCGGGGCCCCTCGCCAGCCCGACCCCGTGAGCCGGTGAGCCCCAAACCCGGCGCGAAACCCGCTCCGGCCTCCCCGGTCTCCCTGGCCTCGAAGCCCGGCTCGTATCGGGACGCCCAGGCGCGTTCGGGAGGGAAGTTCCGGCTGACCACCGACTTCACGCCCCAGGGAGACCAGGCGCAGGCAATTGCCCGTCTCGTCGAGGGCCTCGAGCAGGGACGCCGCGACCAGGTGCTCCTCGGGGTGACGGGCTCGGGGAAAACCTTCACCATGGCGAAGGTCATCGAGACCGTCAACCGGCCGACGCTCGTTCTCTCGCACAACAAGACGCTGGCGGCTCAGCTCTACCAGGAGTTCCGCGCCTTCTTTCCGGAGAACTCGGTCGAGTACTTCGTCTCCTACTACGACTACTACCAGCCCGAGGCGTACATCCCTCAGTCGGACACCTATATCGAGAAAGAGACCTCCCGCAACGAGGAGATCGACAAGCTCCGGCTCTCGGCGAGCAAGGCCCTCTTCGAGCGGCGGGACGTCATCGTGGTCGCCTCCGTCTCCTGCATCTACGGCCTCGGCGCTCCGGATTCGTATTACGACATGCTCGCCTACATCGAGGTGGGAGACCGGTCCGGGATGCCGGCGCTGCTCGCGCAGCTCGTGCAGATGCAGTACGAGCGCACGAACCTCGACCTGACTCGCGGTACGTTCCGCGTTCGGGGCGACGTCGTCGAGATCCACCCCGCGTACGAGGACGTGGCGGTTCGCGTCGAGTATTTCGGCGACGAGATCGAGAAGATCAGCCGCACGGACCCTCTCCGCGGCACCGCGATCCGGCGCGTGGACCGGCTCGCCATCTACCCGCGGACTTTCTACGCGACCCCTCGCGAGACCCTCGACCGGGCCGTCGACACCATCCGGATCGAGCTCGACCAGCGGCTCGCCGAGCTCACGGAGGCCGGGCGGCTCCTCGAGGCGCAGCGGCTCCATCAACGAACCATGTTCGACCTCGAGATGATCAAGGAGCTCGGCTATTGCAACGGCATCGAGAACTACTCGCGGCACCTCTCGGGGCGGCGGGCAGGCGAGCCGCCGCCGACGCTGATCGACTACTTCCCGTCGGACTTCCTGCTCGTCGTCGACGAGTCGCACGTGACGCTTCCGCAGGTCCGCGGGATGTATCACGGCGATCGCTCGCGCAAGGAGGTGCTCGTCGAGTACGGGTTCCGGCTGCCTTCCGCGCTCGACAACCGGCCTCTGACGTACGAGGAATTCCAGAGCCGCCTCCGGCAGATCGTCCACGTGAGCGCGACGCCCGCGAAAGAAGAGCTCGCGGCGGCGGGCGGGGAGATCGTCGAGCAGGTGATCCGCCCTACGGGGCTTCTCGACCCCGTCATCGAGGTGCGTCCCGTCAAGGGGCAGGTCGACGACCTGCTCGAAGTCGTCCGCGACGCGGCGGGCAAGAACGAGCGCGTGCTCGTGACCACCCTCACCAAGCGGATGGCGGAGGAGCTCACGTCGTACTTCTCGGAGGTCGGGGTGCGGTGCCGCTACCTCCACTCCGACATCGAGACCCTCGAACGGGTGGCGATCCTCACGGATTTCCGGCGCGGGGTCTTCGACTGCCTGATCGGGATCAACCTCCTTCGCGAAGGCCTCGACCTGCCCGAAGTCGCGGTCGTCGCGATCCTGGACGCCGACAAG
>DASQJK010000107.1:0-2576 GCA_035631095.1 Thermoanaerobaculia bacterium | reverse complement strand
ATCGGGAAGCCGACCCACGCCCAGATCCCGGAGATCTGCGGGAAGTGCCACAGCGACGCGGCAGCCATGAAGCACTTCAATCCGTCGCTGCGGACCGACCAGCTATCGGAGTACCGGACGAGCGGGCACGGCAAGAAGCTCGCGAAGGGCGACCAGGACGTCGCGGAGTGCGCGAGCTGCCATGGCGCGCACGGGATCCAGCACGTGAAGGACACGCGGTCCCCGGTTTCGCCGCCCCGCGTCGCTCAGACGTGCAACGGCTGCCACGGAAACGACGCGCTGATGAAGAAGCACAACCTGCCGTCCGACGCCTACGCGAAATGGACCAAGAGCGTTCACTACGCGGCTCGGGCGAAGGGGGATGCCTCGGCGCCCACGTGCAACTCGTGCCACGGAAACCATGGCGCCGCCCCTCCGGAGGTCGCCAGCGTCGCGAACGTTTGCGGGACGTGTCATGCGACGTTCGCCGAGAAGCTGAAGACGAGCCCGCACTGGGAGCCGTTCCAGGAAATGGGGCTGCCGGGCTGCGTCGTGTGCCACGACAACCACGGCATCGTCCGGCCGAGCGAGGCGTTCCTGGGGACGGGGCCGGAGGGCAAGTGCTCGTCCTGCCACGACGCCGGCTCGCCGGGCGCAAAAGGCGCCGAGGCCATGCGCGCGAGCCTGACCGCTCTGGCGAAAGAAACCGCCGTGACGAGGGAGACGCTCGACCGCGCCGCCGAGGCCGGGATGGAGGTCTCGAAAGTCCGCTTCGAGCTCGGCCAGTCCGACGACGCCCTCACGAAGGCCCGCGGGAATGTCCACCTCTTCCGGGTGGCTGCCGTCCGCGAGGACACGGATGCCGGCCTGAAGATCGCGAAGACGGCTCACAAGGCGGCCATCAAGAAGCTTCAGGAGCGCGACTACCGCCGAAACGGCCTCTTCGTTTCGCTCGGTCTCATCTTCTTGACGATGGTCGCTCTCGTCGTCAAGATCCGGACGAGCTCGCCGTAAAAAGACGCCGAGCCCCGGAAGCCTCTGATGACCGAACCTTCTATCGATCCGAAAACCCCCGTCAAGGAACTGCTGGAGAGATATCCGCATCTTGCGTCGGCCCTCGCCGCGCACGGCGTCGACACGTGCTGCGGCGGGATCCATCCGCTCGAGCAGGCCTGCGCCGCGCGCGGCGTCTCGCTCGAGGAAGTGGTTCGCGACCTCGAATCGGCGCACGGCGCGGCCGAGAGCCACAGCATCGTCCCTCCGACGATGTCCGTGCGCGACGTGCGGCGGCGATATCCGTCGACGATTCCCGTCTTCGAGAAGTTCGGGCTCGGCGACTGCGGCGGCGACGAAGGGCCGGACGAGCCCGTCGCCTGGTTTGCGACGGTGCACCGGATCCCTCTCGAGGAGTTCCTGCGCGAAATCCGGGCGGCCGCCGTCCGCGACAATGCCGCCGCGCCCGCCTCTGCCGCCGCGCCCGCAAAGAGCGCGTCGCTCCCTTTTTCTCCGCACTTCATCCTCGGCTCTCTCTTCCTCACCCTGACGCTCGGTGCGACGGCCGGCATGATCAACCTGCTGCGCATCGCAGCGGGAGCGGAAGTCGCCCTTTCTCACCGCCAGATCCACGGCCACACGCAGATCCTCGGCTTCGCCGCGCTGTTCCTCATGGGGATCGCGTACCACGCGCTTCCGCGCATCCTCGGTGTAGCGGGCTCGATGCCGAAAACCCGATTCTCTCCGCGGACGGCCTTCTGGCTGATGGCCACGGGCGTGATCGCGCGGAACTTCGGGCAGCCGCTCGGCTTCTATCCGGCGGGACGAGCGCTCTCTCTCCTGTCGGCATTTCTCGAAACGGCCGGCGCGGCGCTGTTCGTCTCGTTCGTCTTCGGCCTGATCCGCCGCGTCCGCGAAGGCAAGTACGACCGGCGGGACCCGCTGCTCCGATTCGTCCGGTCCGGGACCCTGTTCTTCGCGCTCGCGATGCTCGTCAACGCCGCGCAGGGCATCTGGCTCGCCGGGCACGTCGAAGCGGCCCTGCCTCCGTCGCTCACCGAGCCCTTCTTCGCGGCGGCCGTGTACGGCTTCCTTCTCGCGTGGATCTACGGCTTCGGCAACCGGGTCGTGACGCTCTTCCTCGGGCTCGCGGCGGCCAGGCGCGGGACTCCGGAAGCCGCGCTCTGGACGCAGGCGGCCGGCGTGATCCTCTCCGTCGGGTCCTGGATACCGGGGCTGCCGGACAAGCCGGCGCTTCTCCTGCGCGACGCCGGTCTCTGTCTTCTCGCGATCTCGGCGCTCGTGTATCTCGCGGGCAATGGTTTTCTCTGGCGCCGGCCGGTGTTCGCCGTCCCGCGCGTCCCCGGCACCCCGTCGGTGGCCATCCGGTGCGCGTTCGGATGCCTCGGCCTGTGGGCGCTTCTCGAGATCGCGGCGGTCGTCGTGTCGCGGACAACCCGGCTTCCCGCTCAGAACCCCTGGTGGTCCGACGCGGCGCGGCACACGTTCACGGTGGGCTTCCTGACGCTCGTGATCATCGGGATGAGCTTCCGCATCCTGCCCGTCTTCTCGGGCAAGTCGCTCTGGTCTCCGCGGCTGGCCCA
>DASQJK010000106.1:0-18358 GCA_035631095.1 Thermoanaerobaculia bacterium | reverse complement strand
GAAGAGCTTCGCTCGGGACAGAATCGGTCCCGACTCCGGATGCGCCGCCAGGTGCTCGAGAAGCCGCACGTACATCGTAGGCACGCCCATGAAGACGGTCGCCCCGCGTTCGGCGAAGAGCCGCACGAGCTCGCCCGCGTCGAAACGCCCCGAGAGGAGCATCGTCATGCCGTGGAGCAGAGACCCGTGGACGCCGATGCAGAGGCCGTGCACGTGGAAGAGCGGTAGAAAGAGCGCGAGCCGGTCCTCAGCGGAGAAGCGCCAGGCCTCCGTGAGCGCCGTCATGTTCTCGACGAGCGCCCGATAGGAGAGGCCCGCTCCCTTGCTACGCCCGGTCGTGCCGGACGTATAGATGATGACGGCGAGGTCCTCGTCCGCCGGCGCCGGATCCCCGGCCCGGGGGTCGGCAGCGGAGAGGGAATCGAAAGAGACCTCTCCCGCACCCGGAGACGCGCGGCCGATCACGATGCGCGTCTCGAGAGACTCGGGCGGCGCGACGGCGCGGAGCACCGACTCCTGCTCGCTGGCGGCTCCGAACAGCACCGCGCGGGCGCCCGAATCGCGGAGGATGTGCCCGGCCTCCTCCGCGCGATAGCGCGTGTTGATCGGCACGTGGATCACCCCGAGCCGGTAGTGCCCGAGTAGGGCGACGATCGTCTCGGGGCTCGACTCGGCGAAGACCGCGACGCGGTCGCCTTTCCGGACTCCGATGGAGGAGAGGCCGGCGGCGTACCGCCGCGAGGCCGAATCGAGCTCACCGAAGGACCAGGAGCGGCCGCCGGAGACGAGCGCCTCCTTGTCCGGCAACCCTTCGAGCGCCGAGAACAACCGCCGGACGCGATCCTGAGAATGCGGAGAGCTCACACCGAGGCCGCCCCGAGAAACTCCGTCCGCACCCGGGGGTCCCTCGCGAGGTCGGAGCACGGACCTTCCAGTGTGACCCGTCCGGACTCGAGCACGTAGGCGCGGTCGGCGAGGGCGAGCGCGTGCGCGACGTTCTGCTCCACGAGCAGGATCGTCGTTCCACGTTTGCGGATCTCCTCGAGTGCCGCGAACACTTCGCGGACGAGCAGCGGGGCGAGCCCGAGGGCCGGCTCGTCCAGGAGAAGAAGCCTCGGCCGTGCCATGAGCCCCCGGCCGATGGCGCACATCTGCTGTTCCCCGCCGGAGAGTGTCCCCGCGTTCTGCGAGGCGCGCTTGCCGAGAATCGGGAACATGCCGAGCACCTCCCGCAGCGTGGCGGCGCGGTGGGGCCGCGCTTCCCGGGAGTACGCGCCCATCTCCAGGTTCTCGCGGACCGTCATCGCGGGCCAGAGCTGCCGCGCCTCCGGCACGAGCACCAGGCCGCGGGCGACGAGGCTGTACGGAGGCTCCTTCGAGACGTCCGCCCCTTCGAAGCGAATCGCGCCGCGCCGCGGGTGGAGCAGTCCGGAGATCGCTTTGAGGACCGTGGACTTGCCCGCTCCATTGGCGCCAACCAGAGTCACGATCTCGCCCGGTCCGACGCGAAAGGAGATTTCCCGCACCGCCTGGACGTCGCCGTAGAAGACGTCGATCGATTCGACCTCGAGCATGGTCACGGCACGCCCCCGGGGGCCACCGGCGCCTCGGCGCCGAGATACGCGGTCACCACGGCCGGATCCTTCATGACGGCGGTGGGCGGGCCTTCCGCGATTTTTTCTCCGAAGTTCAGGACGAGGATCCGGTCGGAAAGACCGACCACCGCATGGACGTGGTGCTCGATGATGAGGATCGTCGTGCCGTCCGCCTTCAGCGAACGGATGAAGTCCATCATGTCGTGGATCTCGGACGGGTTCAGGCCTCCCATCACCTCGTCGAGGCACAGGACGGACGGCTCCGCCGCGAGCGCGCGGGCGATCTCCAGCCGCTTGAGCTCGCCGATCGTGAGCGTTCCGGCGAGGACGTCGGCGCGCGCCTCGAGCCGGGTGCGGTGGAGAATGTAAGAGACGCTGTCGTCAGCTTCGGGCCCCCGCCGCCGCCCGGCGCCGAACGCCGCGCCGACGGCGACGTTCTCGCGGACCGTCATCTCGCGGAAAGGCCGGACGATCTGATGCGTCCGGACGACACCGCGCGCGACGACCTCGTACGGAGCGAGCCTGTCGATCCGCTCTCCGAGGAAACGAATGGCCCCGGACGTCGGTTTGAGCGCTCCGACCAGGCAACCGAACAACGTGGTCTTCCCCGCCCCGTTCGGACCGATGATTCCGAAGATCTCTCCGGCCTGGACCTCGAAGGAGACTTCCGACAGCGCCAGGATGCCGCCGAAACGCTTCGAGACCCGCTCCGCGGCCAGGATGGCGTCCGTCATGCGGCGATCTCCGCGGCCGGCGCGCGGCGCACCGATCTCCGAAGTCTCATCCAGAGACCAACGAGCCCCTTCGGCTCGAAGATCATGATCAGCATGAGGAGGCCGCCGTAAATGAACAGATATGAGTCCCGAAGCGCCGGGCTCGAGAGCAGCTTGATCTGCATGTAGCTGAAGATGATCGCGCCGAGAATCGGCCCGGCGATCGTGCCGACCCCGCCGACGATCGGCATGAGGACGATCGACAGCGACAGCCGGAAGTCGAAAACGGATCCGGGCGCGATGTACTGGAAATTCATGGCGAAGAGGCCGCCGGCGATCGACACCATGGCGGCGGAAATGGCATGCGCGCGCAGCTTCACGCGAGTGGAATCGATACCGACGGCCTCGGCGGCGTCGATGTCCTGGCGCACGGCCGCGAGCGCCTGGCCGAGCGAGCTCCCCCGGATCACCCACGAAATAGCGACGGCCGCGGCGGCGAGAAGCACGATGGCTACGTAGTTGCTGACGAAGTCGTACGAGTCGGCCGGCATCCGCAGTCCGCTCGAACCGCCGGTGAAGGACACCCCGGACGCGAGCACGCGGACCGCCTCGGAGACGCCGATCGTCGCGATCGTGAAGTAGGGACCTCGAAGGCGGAACGTCGGGAGGCCGATCAGTACGGAAAACGCGGCCCCGAGAAACGCGGCGAGGGGCAGAGTCAACCACGGGCTGATCCCTTTGAGCGACAGGAGCGCCGTCGTGTAGGCGCCGATCCCGAGGAAGGCCGAGTATCCGATCGATACTTGCCCGGCAAAGCCCCCGAGGATGTTCCAGGAAGCGGCCAGGACGATCGCGAAGGCGACGCTCCAGAGGTCGTTGACAACTCCGCGCGGGAAAATCTTCGGGGCGGCGAGAAGAACCAGAAGGGCGGCCACCGCGATCGCGGTGTCCCGCCGCGAATGGATCCGGAGAGTCACCGGGCCGTCACCTTGCGCGACAGGCCGGCCGCGAGACCCGGAAGCCCCTTCGGAAAGAGCACGAGCGCCAGCACCAGCAGCGTGAAGCTGATCGCGTCCTGAAAGGTCGTCGGGATGGGCGTCCAGGCGCTGACCGCGTTCTCGAGGAGAGCGAGAACGAGCGCGCCGGCCGCGACGCCGGTGAAGCTCTCCATTCCGCCCAGCACGATGATGCAGAAAGCCTTCAGCAGGAAACTGCGCCCGAAGTCCGGGGTGAACGCGTACATCGTCGACATGAGCGTGCCCGCCGCGCCCGCAAATGCCGTCCCGATCCCGAACGCCGCGGCGGACACCCGCTCCGCGTCGATCCCCGACAGCCACGCGGCGTCGCGGTTCTGCGTGACGGCCCGGATCGCCCGGCCGGCGTACGTCCGCCGCAGGAAGAGGTTCAGGAAGAGAAGAGATGCCGCGCTCGCCGCGAAGACGAAAACGAGCGGCAATCCCACGCGCACGCCGAGCACTTCGATCGACTTCATCGTGTACCCGGTCAGGATGGACTGCGTCTCCCCCGTCCAGATGAAGTACGCCAGGTTCTGCAGGACGAGCCAGAGACCGAAGAGCAGGAGGAGCGACTCCATCGAGGGGCCCGCGGACGCGCGGGGAAGGCGGCGGACGATCGCTCGATAGACGAGGACACCGAGGAAGTAGAAGAGAGGAACGACGACGAGCAGAGAGAGAAAAGGGTCCATGTGAAACCGTGTAAAGAGCGTGAAGGTCGCGTAAGCGCCGAGCATCATCACTCCCGCGTGGGCGAGGTTGATGATCCGCATCACGCCGTAGATCATGGCGAGCCCGTACGCCATCGTTGCGTACAGGCCCGCCGCCAGGAGCGAATTGACGAGGACGGGAAGAAGAGAGCTCACCGCCGGAGGCGGGTCAGCGCGGAATCGGCGCGACCGGATCTCCCGTCTTCGCCTCGCGCGGCCACACGATGTCGACTTTGTCGCCCGGCTTGTTCTGCGTGACGACGAAGGGCAGCACGGCCTGTCCCGTCGATGTGAACTTCAGCACGCCCCCCGGGAGGATCGAATCCTTGAGCTCCACGGAAGCGAGCGCGGACCGGACCGCGTCGGGCTTCACGCTGCCGGCCTTCCGGATGGCGGTCAGAAGAACGCGAACGGTCTCGTAAGCCGTGGCGTGGTACCACTGCGGTTCCGCGCCGGTTGCCGTCTTCCATTTCGCGTTGAACGCCTTGACCTGCGGGTAAGGCAGGAGGTCCGACCACCAGCCGCTCGCGAAGATGTAGTCGGTCGCGGGGCCGAGCGCCTTGCGCGCCGCCGCGTCGGAGCCGCGGGCTCCGTACGTGAGCATCTGGTGCGTCAGTCCCATCTGCGTGTACGTGCGCTGCATGGAGATGAAGTCTTCGAGGTGCGCGTCCGCCATGAAGAGGTCCGCCTTGGCGTTCTGGACCCGTGTCAGCAGCGGCTTGAAGTCCGGCGCGTAGAGCTCGAAGCTCTCCTCGACGGCGATCGAGAACGTTCCGGGATGCGCCTTGAGATAGTCGTGGATCCCCTGGACGTAATCCTTTCCGTGCTCCGTGTTCTCCGTGATGAGCGCGATCTTCAGCGGCTTCTTGAGCTTCCCGGCGGCGACGAGCGAGCTCAGGAAATCCATCTGCGTCTGGGAGAGGACGTCCACCGGCGAAAGCGTCCCGAAGACCCACTTGCTGCGCCCGTAGATCCCGCGCGCGCCGGCTCCGCCCGAGATGTAGGGGATTCCGTAGCGTTCCGGGACCACGCTCTGCGCCTGGACGAGCTGCGAGCCGTAGCCGCCGATGACGGCGTCGACTTTCTCCTGCGCGCAAAGCTGCTCGACGAGCTGGGCGCTCTTGGCGCCGTCGGACGTGTCGTCGAGCAGGATGAGGTTGATCTTTCGCTTCTGGCCTCCGAGGTCCAGGCCGCCGGCGTCGTTCACCTCTTTGATCGCGAGCTCCGTAGCCTGCTTGTACGCGCCGCCGATCTTCGACTCTTTTCCGGTGATGGGCAGGACCGCCCCGATCTTGATCTCCTGGGCATGCGCGAACGACACGCCGGCCAGGAGGCAACCGATCCCGATGATGGCTCGAAGGCTATTGCGGATCATGCGCCCTCCTCGCGGAATTGCCCCGCCGAATTGCCCGCATACTAGTCGATCAGACGCAGAGAAATGCGTCCGACGCCAGACCCACGAGGAGCGCCGCGACGCAGGAGGCCGCGACCCCGTGCCACCCCCAGGCCTGCCATGCGTAGCCCGGCAGGACGGAGCCGAACGTCGCCCCCACGTAATAGATCGAGACGTAGAGCGCGCCGGCCGCGCCTTTAGCCCGTCCCGCGTTCGCGTTCACGAACGCGGGGGCCGTCGACTGGACGGCGAACATCCCGACGCACAGCACGATCAGGCTCAGGATGATCGCGGGCACGTCGCGGACCAGAGTGCCGGCGACCCCTGCGGCCGCGATCACGAGCCCGACCGCCATCACGAGACGGCCGCCGAACCGCGAGGAAAGCCGCCCGGAAAGTATCGAGGTGAAGATCCCGGCGATGTAGACGAGGTAGATGCTCGAAACGAACGCGGTCGACAGGTGGAAGGGCGCGGCGGTCAGGTAATAAGGCAGGTATGTGAAGACGCCGATGAAGCAGAAGAAGACCGCTCCCCCGATGAGGAACGCGCCGACGAGCCGGCGGTTGCGGAAGTGCTGGAGGAGGTCGCGCGGCTCGAGCTTCATCCGCGCGCCGCGGCCGCCCGCCCGGGGGAGCTCCCGCGCGAGCAGGACCGCTCCGGCGACCGTGATCATCCCGAAGAGGACGAAGGGAGCGCGCCAGTTCAGCCAGTCCGCCAGCAGCCCGCTCACCACGCGGCCTGTGAGGCCCCCCGCCACGGAGGCGGCGATCCAGCCGCCGACGCGGGGCCCGAGCTCCTCCGGTGAGACGACGTCGCCGAGGTATGCCACGGCAATCGCGCTGACGCCGGGAATGAGCGCGCCCTGGAGAGCGCGAAAGACGAGCAGCGCCCGAAAGGACGGTGCAACGGCGCAGAGCAGCGTCGGGATGGCGAGGAGAGACATGCTCGCGACCATCACGGGCTTCCGGCCGACCGCGTCGCTCACCGAGCCGTAGGGAATGGAGACGATGGCGATCAGGAGGACGACGGCGGATACGGTAAAACCGGCGGTCGCGGGCTGCACGCCGAATTCATGCGAAAGCAGCGGCAGGATCGGCTGCGTGATGTAGATGTCCGCATAGACGGCTATCGTCGCCAGAGAGAGGGCGGCGGAAGCCCGGCCGGTGTGAACCCCGCCGGAGAGCCTGTCCTCGCCCATCGGCTCAGAGGCCGAGGTATGCCTGGCGGATCCTGGGGTCTTCGAGAAGCTCGCCCGCGGGGCTCGACTGCACGATACGGCCCGTCTCGAGCACGTATCCACGGTGCGCATGTTCGAGCGCCACCTGCACGTCCTGCTCGACCAGCAGCACCGTCGTTCCTTCCCGGTTGATGCGGGAAATGAGCTCGAGCAGGTTGTCGACGACGACGGGCGCCAGGCCGAGGGAGAGCTCGTCGATCAGGAGGAGCCGCGGCCGGCCCATCAAGCCGCGCCCGATCGCGCACATCTGCTGCTCGCCCCCCGAAAGCCGGCCGGCGAGCTGGTTCGCGCGTTCCTTCAGCCGGGGCAGGAGCCCGTAGACCCAGTCGAGGTCCTCCGCGATCTTCTGAGCGTCGCGGCGCAGGTACACGCCCTGAAGGAGGTTCTCCCGGATGGACAGGCCGGGAAAGAGGCGGCGGCCCTGCGGGACCTGGATGATCCCCGCACGCACGACTTCGTCGGGGCGCGCGCGGGTGATGTCCACGCCTGCGAACCGGATCGTGCCCCCGCGCGGCCGGATCAGCTGAGAGACGGTGTTCAGAAGCGTCGTCTTCCCCGCTCCGTTGGCGCCGATGAGCGCCACGACTTCCGCTTCACGGACCTCGAGCGAGACGCCCCACAGGATCTGAACCTCGCCATACCCGGAGACGAGGTTCTCGACCTGGAGGAGAGGCGGCTTTTTTTCCTGCGCGGGAGCCTCCGGGGGACTCACCGCCGTCAGCGTGGGCGGGCGCAGGAACTCGCCTCGAGCGGGGCCGAGCTCTCCGACGGCCTTCGCCCGGCGGGCGAAGCGCTCCCCGAGGTAGGCCTCGATCACCTCCGGCATCTCGACGACGTCCCGCGGCGCTCCTTCGGCGATTTTCTTGCCGAAGTGAAAAACGACGACGCGGTCCGAGATTCCCATGATCGCCTTCATCACGTGCTCGATGACGAACAGGGTCACACCATCCCGGTTGATCCCGCGGATGAGCTCCATCGCCAGCTCGACTTCGGTGGGGTTCAGGCCCGCCATGACTTCGTCGAGAAAGAGGAGCTCGGGGTCCATCGCGAGCGCCTTCGCGAGCTCGAGGCGTTTCAAGTCGGGGATCGTCAGTTCACTCGCGCCGTCGGCGGCGCGCACGATCAACCCGACCCGCTCCAGGACCTCCTGGGCGCGCCGGCGGGCCTGCTCCGCGGTGCGCTGCCGTCCTCCGGCCCCGAACATGGCTCCGATGGCGACGTTCTCCAAGACGGTCAGCTGCTTGAGCGGCTTGACCACCTGGAAGGTCCGTGCGATCCCCAGGCGCCCGATGCGATAGCTCGGGAGCGGCGTGATGTCTTCCCCCCGGAAGAGGATCGTCCCGGAAGTGGGCTTGTCGAGGCCGCTGATGCAGTTGACGAGCGTCGTCTTTCCCGCGCCGTTCGGACCGAGCACCCCCAGGATCTCGCCTTTGCGAATCGTGAGGTCGATCCCCTGAAGGGCGGCCAGCCCTCCGAACCGCTTCGCGACGCCCCGCGTCTCGAGCAGCGGTTCGCCGGGAGCGATCGGCCGGGCGCCGGAGGAAAGGGCGACGGCCGTCATGCGCGAGCTCCCATCATTCGAGGCGGCTCGCCCGGACGTTCGCGAGCAGCAGGTCGCGCAGGAAGCGCCGCTTGCGCGGCGCGCCGACCGTCGCGACCGGCCTCGGCGCGGCCAGCCTGCGGAAGAGGTTCATCAGGCCGCGCGGCAGGAACACGACGAAAAAGATGATGATCGCGCCGAGAACGGTCGGGTGTAGCTCGAGGAAGTGTGCCCACACGTACGTGGACAGGAGCTGGTAGACCGCCGCGCCGAGGAGCGGGCCCCATACGGTCCCGACGCCGCCGATCACGCACGCGATGATCATCTGCAACGTGTACTCGATCTTGAAGAAATCGTTCGGAGCGACGTGGATGTTCTGGTAGGCCACGATCCCGCCGGCGAACGCCGCGAACACGGCCGACAGCGCGAAAGCGATGACCTTGAAGAGCGTGGTGTTGATGCCGAGCATGCGCGCCGCGTCCTGATCCTCCCGAATGGCCACCCACCCGTAGCCGAGCTTGGAGCGTTCGATGAGCGCGGTGAGCACGAGCCCGAGAACGACCAGGCCCAGCGCGACGTAGTAGAAGAACGAGCTGTCGCTGCGCACCGGCAGATCGATGCCCGTCGCACCTTCCGTGACACTGTCCCAGCTCGACGCGATCTCCCGGAGCGCCTCGGCCACGCCGAGCGTCGCGATGGCGAAGTAGTGGCCCTTGAGCCTCAGCACCGCGACGCCCACCAGGCTCGCGACGGCGGCGGACAAGAGCGCGCCGGCGGCGAGGGCCGCGAAGAACGGAGCGTTCCACTTCAGCATCAGGAGACCGGTCGTGTACGCCCCGATCCCGAAAAAGGCCACGTTGCCGAAGGCCGCATAACCCGTGTAACCGCCGATGAAGTTCCAGCCCTGAGCCATGAGCGTCAGGGACAGCACGGTCGTGTAGGTCAGGAGCTTGTACGAGCTGACGAAACGGGGCAGAAAGAGGAGTGCCACGAGGGCGGCGGCGAACAGAATGAGCCTCGCGGTCTTCGGCATGGGGTACGGCTTCAGACCGACTTTCCCGCTATCCCGGTCGGACGGACCACGAGCACGAGGACGAGAATGCCGAACGTGATCGCCTGCGACAGCGCCGGGAGCCGGGAACCGACGAAGACCTCGACGACGGAGTAGACGACGGCGCCGATGATCACGTTCACGACGTTGCCCAGCCCGCCGAGAACGCAGATGACGAACGCCCGCTCCGTGTACGTGCCCCCGAGGTTCGGATCGAAAGACACCAACGTGGAGAGCAGCGAACCCGCTGCTCCGGCCAATGCCGCGCCGATCCCGTACGTCAGCGCGTAGATCGTCTTGACCTGGACGCCCGTCAGCCGCGCGGCGTCGAGGTCCATTCCGGTGGCCTGAATCGCGCGGCCGAGGCGGCTTCGATTCAGAAACGCGCCCAGGGCCAGGACGAGGGCGAGCGAAACGATCAGGGCTCCGAGGCGGATGTAGGGCACCCGCACGGGGCCGATCACGAACCCGGCTCCGCTGTAAGCCGTCTGGACGGATCTCGTATCCGCCTTGAAGAAGAAGTTCAACAGGTTGACGATCAGGATCTCGAGCCCGAACGTCAGGAGAAAAGTGGCGAGGAGAGGCGCCCGGATGACCTGATTGATGAGCGCGCGCTGGATCACGTAGCCGAGCGCGAAGAGCACGACCATGGAGATCGGAATCGAGAGAAAGGGGTCGACGTGCAGGAGGGCGTGAAGCCAGAACGTGATGTAGGCGCCCACGACGATGAACGCGCCGTGCGACAGGTTGACGATGTTCATGATGCCCCAGACGAGCGAGAACCCGAGCGCCACGAGCGCAAGGATTCCGGAGAGCAGAAGCGCGTTGACCGCGATCTGCGACAGCTCGGCGGAGGACATACGAACCCAGGTCGGAGGCGGTAGGTGGCAGGTGGTCGCAGCCCACCAACCCCCTACCTCCTACGTCCTACCTCCGACCACCTGCGCTGAGCGTCGAGCTCAGCGCTTGTCCCACGCCGGCATCGGGTAGAGCGCCGGCTTCTCGGCGACGTCGGCCGGCCATACCGTGTACTTGTTGCCGTCCGGCTGGTACTGCTCGACGGCCATCGGCTTGTAGATGTTGACACCTCGCGAGTCGAACTTGACCCGGCCGTAGTAAGTGGAAAGGTCGATCGCGGCGAGAGCGTCGCGAACCTTGGTCGGATCGATGCTTCCCGCTTTCTCGAGCGCTTTCTGGTAGGCGATCACCGCCACCGCGGATTCGGCGACCTGGTACGGGATGGACTTGTAGTTCGGGTGCTTGGCGCGGAAGGCGTCCGCGAACGCCTTGGGAGTCTTCCAGGGATCGTCGCCGGAGTAGCGCAGCGACTCCGTCCACTGCGTGGCGCCGAAGATGTAGTCCGCGCTCCCCTTCAGATTCTCGCGGAACTCGGGGGAGGACGGCCCGACGGAGAAACCCATCGCTTTCGGGGAAACGCCGAGGTCCTTCGACTGCTTGACGATCAGCAACGAATCCTGGAGATGCCCCGAGCCGAGAACGATCGCGGGGTTCTTGCCTTTGATGGCGGTCAGAAGAGCCGAGACGTCCTGGGCGTTGCTCGGGTAGAGCTCCTGGTAGACGACCTCCATCCCCTTTTCCTTCGCGTACTCGGCGGCGCCCTGCGCCACTTCCTTCGAGAAGGACTCGTTCTCGCCGAGGATCGCGAGGGTCTTGGCGCCGGGGTCTTTGCTGCGGACCGCGTCGATGATGCCGCGCAGGTAGAGCTTGGCGGGAGACAGAATCATGAACGAGTACTTGTAGCCTTTTGCGAAGACGCTTTCGGCGGCGCCGTTGGCCTCGACCATGGGAATCTTGTAGCGCTCGCAGATCGGAGCCGCCGTACCGGTCGGCGAGGATCCGTAGGGTCCGAGGATCAGGTTGACCTTGTCCTCGTTGATGAGTTTTTCGATCAGCTGCGCGGTCCTCTCCGGCTTGGTCTCGTCGTCGTAGTACTTCAACGCGAGCTTGTAGGACTTGCCGCCGATTTTGACGCCGCCGAGCTCGTTCAAACGGTCGATGGCGAACTGATACCCGTCCCGCGTGTACTCGCCTTCCTTGGCCGTCTTTCCGGTGATCGAGATCGCGGCGCCGAAGGTGATCGTATTGTCGGCAGCCGGCGCGGGGGCCGGCAAAGCGAACAGCAGAGCGAGGGCGAGGGCCGAATAGAATCCGGTTCTCTTCATCGAGCTCCTCCTTGGTCTTCCTGGCCGTATGGTGGGAACGATGCTGTAGGGCGAACTATATGACTTCCCCATCCGCGGAACATGCAGAGCTTTCCGGGCGGATGCGGTTGACGGGGATCTGGAGCCTCGTCTCCATTCACGACAAGCTCCCCGATGGAAGGATCGTCGACCACCCCGACTTCGGGCCGGGCCCGGCGGGGCGGCTGATCTACACGGCCTCGGGCCGCATGTTCGTGCAGTTCATGCGGCGCGAGCGGCCGGCCTGGCTGTCGGAGCACGAGCCGACGGACTCGGAGCGCGCTGCAGCCGCCGCCGGGTACGGCGCGTACGCCGGCCGGTTCACGGTGAACGAAAAGGAGAGGTACGTCGTTCATCACGTCGAGGTCGCGCTGATACCGAACCGGGTCGGCCGGGATCTGAAACGCTTCTTCTCCTTTTCGGGCGACCAGCTGACGCTGCGCCCTCCCATCTTCGTGACGCGCGGAGTCGCGATCGAGCGGGCGCTCATCTGGAAGCGGGAGGTCGAGAGCTGAGGATCTAGAGGGTACGCGCAACGTTCATTTCATCGTCGCGCGCATGTCAACCCACGCTTCCCGCGCCTCTTCGACCGACCCCTCGTCCTCGATCGTGGTGATGTCGCCGGGCTCGCGCCCCAGGGTGACCGCCTTCAGGACGCGACGCATGATCTTTCCGCTTCTCGTTTTCGGCAGCATCTGCACGAAGTTCAGCTCGCCGATGACCGCCACGGCGCCGAGCTCCCGGCGGACCGTAGCCAGGATCTCCTGGCGGAGCTCCGCGGTCGCGGTCTGCCCCTGCTTCAGGACCACGAACGCCGAGATGACCTCTCCGCGAAGCTCGTCGGGCCTGCCCGTGACGCCCGCTTCGGCCACGGAGGGATGCTGGAGGCACGCCGTCTCGACCTCGATCGTCCCCAGGCGGTGCGCCGCGATCTTGATGATCTCGTCGGCGCGGCCGGCGAACCAGACGTAACCGTCCTCGTCGACGTGCGCCGAGTCGCCCGTGTAATAGACGCCCGGGATCTTCTCCCAGTAATCCCGCCCGTAGCGTTCGGGCTCGCCCCACAGGCTCGCCGTCAGCCCCGGGAACGGCCGCTTGATCACCATGATCCCCTTCTCGTTGGCGGCGCACGGCGCTCCGTCGGGCCCGATCACCTCGCTGTCGATCCCCGGCAGGGGGATCGTCGCCGAGCCGGGCTTGATCGGCAGGAGCGAGATGCCGTACGGATTTCCAAACACGGGACCGGACGTCTCGGTCTGCCACATGTGGTCGATGACAGGGACGCGGCCTCGCAGGATCCGGTTCTGCAGCCAGTCCCAGGCCGGGGCGTTCAGAACCTCGCCGGCGCAGAAGACCCGCTCGAGGGTGGACAGATCGCGGCCCTCGACGGCCGAGTCGCCGTAGCGCATGAGAAGCCGGACGGCGGTGGGCGAGGTGAAGATCCCCGTGACGCCGAACTCCTCGACGATCTTCCAGAGCGCGTCGGGGGCCGGGTGGTCGATGGAGCCTTCGTAGGCGAGCGTGGTGCAGCCCGCGAGCAGAGGGGCATAGACGATGTAGCTGTGCCCCACGATCCAGCCGATGTCGGACGTGGACCACCAGATCTCGCCGGCGCGCATGCCGAAGCACATCTTCCCCATGGCCGCGACGTGCACCTGGTAACCGCCCTGCGTGTGCACCGCGAGCTTCGGCTTCGCCGTCGTTCCGGAGGTCGCGAGGATGAAAGCGGGCTCGTTCGACTCCATCTCTTCGTGCGCGCCGCTTCGCCCTTCACCGCGGGCCAGGAAGTCGTCCCACGAGATGTCGCGGCCGGCCCGCATCGGAGCAGCCGCCGGCGTGCGGTCAAGCACGACCACGTGACGGACGTCGTGCGGCTGGCCGTCGAGGTCGAGCGCCGCGTCGACGATCTCCTTCAGGCGGACATCCTTTCCCTTGCGGTAGGTCACGTTGCAGGTGAAGACGGCCGTCGAGCCGCTCGCCCGGATCCGGTCGCCGAGCGCCCGTTCGCCGAAGCCGGCGAACACGACCATGTGGATGGCGCCGACCCGCACCGCGGCGAGCATCACGATCACCGCCTCGGCCATGGTCGGCATGTAGATGGTGATGCGATCTCCCCGGCCGATGCCGATCCCCCGAAGCGCCGCGGCCACTTTCTCTACCTCTTCGAGGAGCTGCGAGTACGTAAAGGTCCGCCGTTCTCCGCGCTCGTTCAATGCGACGAGCGCGGCCTGTTCGCCGCGGCCGCCTTCGACGTGGTGGTCGAGCGCGTTCCAGCACAGGTTCGTCATCCCGCCGTCGAACCAGCGGAAGGTCGGCGGCTCCCAGACGAACGGGCGGTCCCAGCGCCGGAACCACGGCAGCTCGCCGGCGGCGCGGCTCCAGAAGCCCTCCGGATCGCGTTTCCCATCCTCGATCCACCGCCGTACGATCGGGTTGATCAGATCGACCATCGCGGACACCTCCGCTCGAGCGTTCGATTGCTACCTCCAACTACACCCAAACGAATCGCGGCGTCCAGATGCGATCTAATCCGGCCCGTGAGACCGGAGGAGTCATGAAAGCGATTCGCGCGACGCAGGCGGGAGGTCCGGAGGTGCTCAGGGTCGAGGAAGTCCCCGTCCCCCGGCCCGGCCAGGGCGAGGCGCTCGTCCGAATAGAAGCGGCGGGCGTCAACTTCATCGACGTGTACTTCCGATCCGGCCAGTACAAGACCCCGTACCCGGTGACCCTCGGAGTGGAGGGGGCCGGCACCGTAGACGAGGTCGGGCCGGGCACCGAGGGCGTCCGAAAGGGAGACCGGGTGGCGTCGATCCACTTCTCGGGCTCCTACGCGGAGTACGCGATCGCCCCCGCGAACCGGCTCGTCGCCCTCCCGCAGGCCGTGACGGCCCGGCAGGCGGCCGCGGCCCTGCTCCAGGGGATGACCGCCCAGTACCTCGTTCGCTCGACCTACCCTCTCCGGCAGGGAGAGGCATGCCTCGTCCATGCAGCCGCCGGAGGCGTCGGGCTCCTCCTCTGCCAGATGGCGCGCCGCATCGGCGCCCGGGTCATCGGAACGGCGGGCAGCCCGGAGAAGGCGGAGCTCGCGAGGCGGGCAGGGGCCGACGAGGTCATCGAGTACCGCACCAAGAACGTCGCGGAAGAGGTGCGACGGCTGACGGGCGGGAACGGGGTTCAGGTGGTCTACGACTCCGTCGGCAAGGACACGTTCGCAGGCAGCCTCGACTCCCTCGCCATGCGGGGGACGCTCGCCCTCTTCGGGCAGTCGAGCGGAAAGGTCGATCCCATCGACCCGCAGGTCCTGAACCAGAAGGGCTCCGTCTACCTGACCCGTCCCACGCTCTTTCATTACGTCGCGAAGCGGCAGGAGCTCCTCGAGCGCTCGGGTGAAGTCCTGGGCGCGATTGCGCGCGGCGAGCTCGACGTGAAGATCTTCCGTGAGATCCCTCTCGCCGAGGCCGCCGAGGCCCATCGCCTCCTCGAGGCGAGAAAGACGACGGGGAAACTGATCCTGATACCGTAGCCGCTGACCTCGTCATGAAGAAACGCGCGATCGCGCTCCTCGCCGCCGCGCACCTCTTCGACGACGTCAACCAGGGCGTCATTCCCGCCCTGATCCCGTTCTTCATTTCCGAGCGGGGATTCTCGATCGCCGCCGCCGCGGGTCTGGTGTTCGCCTCGAACGTGTCTTCCTCGGTGCTGCAGCCGCTCTTCGGCGCGCTCGCGGACCGCAAGAGCACCCCCTGGCTCGTGCCCGCAGGTCTCTTCCTCGCGGGCGCCGGGGTCGCCGCGGCGGGGCTCGCCCCCACCTATTTCCTGGTGCTGGCCTGCGCGGGCGCCACGGGGATCGGTGTCGCCGCCTTTCACCCCGAGGCCGCCCGGCAGGTCTACCTGCATTCCGGAGCGAAGCGGGCGACCGCCATGAGCTTCTTCGCCACGGGCGGCAACCTCGGTTTCGCCATCGGCCCGGCGGTCGCGACTCCCATCGGGATCGCCCTCGGGCTCCGCGGGACGGCGGTGATGGTCTTTCCCGTGCTCGCGATGGCTCTCGTCCTGGTACGCGCGGGATTCCTGCGGAGCAGCGCCGCCACCGGCGCACGGGCCGTCGGGACGGCGGTAGTCGCCGACCGCTGGGGAGCTTTCGCGAGACTCTCCGGACCGGTGCTCTGCCGCGCCATCGTCTTCTACGCGTTGAACACGTTCATCCCCCTCTACTGGATCCGGGAGTTCTCCGCCTCCAAGGCCGCCGGCGGCGCCGCGCTCACGCTGATGCTTTCCTGCGGCGTGGCAGGCACCCTGGCCGGAGGCTGGCTCGCCGATCGCTTCGGCCGGCGCATCGTGGTCCTGGGCTCGATGCTTCTTCTCTTTCCTCTCCTGTTCGCGTTCCTGAGCACGCATTCGCAGGCGCTGGCGCTCGGCCTGATGGCTCCGATCGGTCTCTTCCTCTATTCGCCTTTTTCCGTGATGACGGTAATGGCGCAGGAATACCTCCCGGGCCGGGTCGGGACGGCGTCCGGCCTGACGATCGGCCTCGCCGTGACCCTGGGGGGGCTCGCGGCCCCGATCCTCGGAAGGATCGCCGACCTCCACGGGGTGCGGGCGGCGGTCTCCTCCGTGGCGTTCGTTCCGCTCGTCGGGGCCGCCTTCGCGCTAACTCTCCCACGGGAAGGAAGAGACCCGGTGGCGGTCCTGCCGGCGGACTAGGATCGCGTCATGGACCCCATCCAGCCGGTCCGCGTGCGGGCGGAGCGGCGTCCCGCGCGAAGCGCGGAAAGGCGCCGCGATCCCTGATCGGGCGCGCGCACCCCACGAGCGCCCGATCAGGCCCAAAAGGCTAGGATCGCGCGATGGATCCGATCCAGCCGGTCCGGGTGCGGGCGGTCGACGGCTCCGCCGAGACGGAGCGCGAGGACGCGCTGGCGGTCGAGGAGCCGCTGGAGATCCGCCTGCGCGAAACCGGCGCCCGGGAGGCCGTCACCTTCGCCATCACCATGCGGACTCCCGGTCAGGACGAAGCGCTCGCGGCCGGGCTTCTTTTCGCCGAAGGGGTCCTGCGGGCTCCCGCCGACCTCCTCGAGCTCTCCCGCCCGGCCGACCCGCGAATCGACCCCGAGCTCGCCGCGAACGTCCTCGTCGCCACCCTCTCGCCGCCGGCCTTCGCCCGCGCCGGGGAGCTGCGGCGCGGCACGGTGATGGGCTCGGCGTGCGGGGTCTGCGGCAAGACCTCCATCGAGAACGTCATCCCTTCCGACCGGCCGCCCCTCGCGACGGGCCTCGAGGTCGCCGCGAAGACCCTTTTCTCGCTTCCGGCACGGCTGCGCGAGCGCCAGTCGATCTTTTCCCGCACGGGAGGCCTGCACGCGGCAGGGCTCTTCGACGGGGAGGGTGTCCTCGAGGCCATCGCCGAGGACATCGGCCGGCACAACGCGACGGACAAGCTGGTCGGCGGCGCCTTCGTCTCGGGGGGCTTACCCCTGGAGGGCCGGGTGCTCATGGTCTCGGGCCGAGCCGGATTCGAGATCGTCCAGAAGGCGTTCGCCGCCGGGATCCCTGTCGTCGCGTCCGTGTCGGCGCCTTCGAGCCTCGCTGTCGAGCTCGCCGACGCCGGCGGCATGACCCTCGTCGGGTTTCTTCGAGGCGAGCGGTGCAACGTCTACACCCATTCGCGGCGCATCCGCGTCCTGCCAGCCTGAACCTTTCCTGAAAGCGCTTGACATCGGCGCGGCGCGGATCTGGAATAGCGCGCAGAGAGACATTCGCTTCGTCTTTCCGCGTGGAGGGATCCGTATGGAGCTTACTCGCCGCGGGTTTCTGAAGGCTTCAGTCGTCGGTGGGTCAGTCGCACTCGGCTTCGACGTCGCGACCGCCCGCGCAGAAATGCGGGCGTTCAAGATCTCCCGAACCACGGAAACGCGAAGTACCTGCCCGTACTGCGCGGTTTCGTGCGGCGTCATCATCCACACGCTCGGTGACAAGGCGAAGAACGCTACGGCGTCCGTCGTCCACGTCGAGGGCGATCCGGATCACCCGATCAATCGCGGGACTCTCTGCCCCAAGGGCGCGACGCTCCGGGAGGACATCAACAATCCGAATCGTCTGACGACGCCGAAGGTGCGGCGGCCGGGTTCGGACAAGTGGGAAGAGATCTCGTGGGACGACGCCATCGCGAAGATCGCCCGGCACATCAAGGACACGCGCGACAAGACCTTCGTCGCGAAAAATGCCAAGGGCGAGACGGTCAACCGCACTCCGGGGATCGCGATGATCGGCGGGTGTACCGACACCAACGAGTTCAACTTCCTGCAATGGAAATTCATCACGGCCCTGGGGGTGCCGTACCGGGACTCGCAGGCCCGGGTTTGACACGGCCCCACGGTGGCCAGTTTGGCCGCCACGTTCGGACGGGGAGCGATGACGAATGGGTGGGTCGACATCAAGAACGCCGACGTCATTCTCGCCATGGGCGGCAACCCGGCGGAGAATCATCCCTGCGGCTTCAAGTGGTTCATCGAGGCGAAGAAAACCCGGAACGCGAAGCTCGTCGTCGTCGATCCGAGGTTCACGCGCACCGCGGCGGTCGCTGATTTCTACGCTCCGGTCCGCGCCGGCTCGGACATCGCGTTCCTGCTCGGGATCATCCGGTACGCGCTGTCGACCGGCCGCTTCCACAAGGAATATGTCCAGGCCTATACGAACGGGACGTACCTGATCAGCGACAAGTTCGGATTCGAGGACGGCCTCTTCACCGGCTTCGATCCGAAGACGGCTGCCTACGACAAGGCCGATTGGGCCTACGAGGCCGACGCGAAGACGAAGGCATATGGCGTCGACCCGACGATGGAAAACCCGCGCTGCGTATTCCAGCTGCTGAAGAAGCACGTCGACCGCTACACGCCCGAGATGGT
>DASQJK010000105.1:0-2685 GCA_035631095.1 Thermoanaerobaculia bacterium | reverse complement strand
GACGACGTCGTCGAGATGACGCGGGCGCAGCTTCCCGAGTCGACCATCCTCGCGTTCCTCCGGGCGCGCAAGTCCCGGCTGACGTCGGACGTCGATGCGAGGGACCTGATCCGGCTGCACCGTGCGGGAGTGAGCGACCGGGTGATCGACTACATCGCGCGCATCGCCGAGATCGACCAGGACGACGATGACCGCGACCGGGATCGTGGTCGGGATCGCGACCGGGACAGGGACCGTGATCGCGATCGAGACGGTGACCGCGACGGCGACGGCGTCGAAGCCTCGCCGGAGCCAGGCGGCGACGTGGTCGCAGAGCCGGGCCCGGGTCCTTACGGCGGCATCTACGACCCGTGGCCGGGCTGGTACGGACCGTACTGGGATCCCTGGTGGTGGGGCGGCGGCGCCATCGTGATCCGCGGCGGGCATCGAGGTGGCGGACACGACCGCGGAAGCCGCGGCGGCGGTCACCGCGACGGGGGCTCTCACGGCGGCAATCGCGGAGGAAGCTGGAGCGGGGGCGGGAGCCACGGCGGCTCGCATTCGGGCGGCAGCTCGGGCTCCCATTCGAGCGGCGGCTCGCACGGGGGCGGCGGGAGCCACGGCGGCCGGCACTGATATCAGCGCAGCGGCGCTTCTCCCTCCTGTCATCCTGAGGAGCGTAGCGACGAAAGATCTGCCCTGATCCTCGGCGCAGGCACCACGAAGGCCCTTCAGTCACAGGGCGGGTCCTTCGCTTCGCTCAGGATGACAAAGTAAGGCGCCATGAAAGTCGTCGTCGTCGGGGCCACGGGAACCATCGGCAGCGCGATCGTCGAAGAGCTCGAGCGGCGGCACGACGTCGTGCGGGTCGGGAACACGCGCGGGCAGATCAACGTCGACCTCGCTTCCCACGAGTCGATTGAAGCGCTCTTCGCGCAAGTCGGTCCGTTCGACGCGCTCGTGTCCGCCGCCGGCGAGGCGAAGTTCGCTCCGCTCGAGAAACTCACGAACGACGATTTCCTGCTGGGATTTTCGAACAAGCTTCTCGGGCAGATCAATCTGGTCCGTCTGGGGATGCTCACGGCTCGGGACGGAGGGTCCTTCACCCTCACGAGCGGCGTGCTCGCGAGCGAGCCCATGCCCGGCAGCTCGGCGATCTCCCCAGTGAACGCGGGTGTCGAAGGGTTCGTTCGCGCCTCCGCACTCGAATTGACGCGCGGAATGCGGATCAACGTGGTCAGCCCGCCGTGGGTCTCCGAGACGCTCACGGCGATGGGAATGGATCCGTCCGGAGGGATGCCGGCGAAGCGGCTGGCGACGGTCTACGCGGGCTGCCTCGAGGGGAAGCAGAACGGGCAGGTGATCGACGCAAGGAAGGCGGCCCGCTGAGGAACTTCTCTCCGTGGGACATGGCAGGGTCCTTGGCGTTCGCATCCAACGCGCGGCGTGCCAAAGACGTAGGAACTGTGTGACTCGACGCATGCCTGGCGTGTGGAGGTTTCTCCCGCTTCTAGCGCTACTTCTTCCGACACGTGCTTTCGCGGACCCGATCGTCTCGATCGCGATCGCCCGTGACGATCCGGACACGATTCTCGTCTCGACCGGACTCCTCTTCCAAAGCCGCGACGGCGGCGTCCACTGGCGTCCTGTCGGTTCCGGTATTGAAAGGTCCGTTTCGAAAATCGTGAGTGCCGGCGGCGGACGGTGGTTCGCAGCAACCGAATCTGGCGTGTACCGGAGTAGGGATGGAGGAGCCTCGTGGATACGATCGAGCGCGGCGTTTTCCTCTCAGATCTACGACCTCGTGGCGGCGCCGTCTTCGGGCTTCACCCTCTACGCTTCCTGGTCCGTCGGAGTGTTCTATACCCGCGACGGCGGAGAGAGCTGGTGGCCCGCGGGCGGAGGTCTGCCTCCGGATCACCGGGCTCAGCTCGCGGTCGATCCCACCAATGCGGAGATCGTCTACGCGGCCGGGCGCGGAGGGCTGTACGTCAGCCCCGACGGCGGAGCGAACTGGGAGAGGAAGCCTTTCCCGCTCGGACCCTTCCTCACGGGTGGAGTGCTGCAGGCGGCCATCGATCCGAACCGGCCTGAAACCCTTTACGTCTCGCGCCTCAACTGTCTCCTTTGCCAATTTGCGACTCTGGCGCGCAGCACGGACGGCGGCGTCACGTCCGTCGACGTGTTGGGAACCTACATTTATCTCGTCTTCGTGATCGATAACGCGTCGGTCCTTTTCGTTTCCACCAACCGAGAGCTGCTCCGATCACTCGACCGCGGAACGACATGGGAGTCTGCACAGGCGGCCGTCCCCGCCGGAGTCACCGCGCTGGCAGCGAGTCCGTCCACGAGTCTGGTGCTCGCTGGCTCGTACTCCGGAGACGTCTACGCGAGCTCCGACCACGGCACTACGTGGCGCCGTCTCACGCACCCGGATTCGGGTTGCGCCGCTGGGGAGAACGGCGTCTGCCTGGCCGGGAGACGGTTCAACGTCGCAGTGACGTATCTGTCCGCGGATGGGGTTCCGTCGCCCGCAGTCGCCGATTGGCTGACGGATAACGCCGGTGCCTTCTGGTTTCTGACGGCGAACAACGTCGAGGTGGTCGTGAAAGTCGTGGACGGGACGGCATTCAATGGACGAACCTGGGTCTTCGTCGCCGGGCTGTCGGACCTCGAATACCGCGTCGACGTCCGCGATCGCTCGAC
>DASQJK010000104.1:0-13727 GCA_035631095.1 Thermoanaerobaculia bacterium | reverse complement strand
GTTCCGCGACGGAGAAGACGTCGAGCTGCAGTCGAAAGCGGGCCAGCCTCTCGCCCGGTATTTTCCGGAGATTGTCGCGAACGTTCTCACCCTCAAGGCGCCGCGCTTCGTGCTCGACGGCGAGATCGTCATCCCCGTCGGCAAGCAGCTTTCTTTCGACGATCTCCTCCAGCGCATCCATCCGGCGGAGAGCCGCATCCGCAAGCTGTCGCAGGAGACTCCGGGGATCTATCTGGTTTTCGACCTGCTCGTCGACGACAAGGGAAACGCTTTGAACGAGCTGCCCCTGGCGAAGCGCCGCGAAAAGCTGGAAACGTTCGCCGCGAAGTACCTGAAGGGCATGGAAGGCATCCGCCTCTCTCCGGCGACGTCGGAATTTTCCCGCGCCCAGCGGTGGCTCCGATCCGCCGGCGGCGCGATGGACGGGGTGATCGCGAAGCGGGCCGACCTCGAGTACCGCTCGGGTGATCGCACGGGGATGCAGAAAATCAAGCTTCTTCGGACGGCGGATTGTGTCGTGGGCGGGTTCCGCTACGCCTCCAAAGGGGGCGGCCTCGGCTCGCTCCTCCTGGGTCTCTACGACGGAAAGGGCAAGCTCGATCACGTCGGGTTCTGCTCGGGCCTGACGGCCGGGCTGAAGAAGGAGCTCCTGCCGAAGCTCGAAGCCATGGTCGAGCCCCCCGGCTTCACAGGCCAGGCACCGGGCGGACCGAGCCGCTGGAGCACGGAGCGCACCGGCGACTGGCAGCCGCTCGCGCCGAAGCTCGTCGTCGAAGTCCAGTTCGACCACTTCACCGGCGGGAGATTCCGACACGGGACCAGGCTCCTGCGATTCCGTCCGGACAAGGCGGCGAAGGAGTGCACCAGAAAGCAGGTCGATCAGGAGAGCCGCGTCTCTCCGATGGCGGTGCTCGCCGGGAAGGATTCAGCCGGGAAGCGTCAATCGAAGTAACCGCTGACGTCGACCACCACGTCGACCGCGCCGCCCGTCATCCCCGAGCGCACCTCGATCGATCCGCCGGGGCCCAGTGAAACCCGTGCATTGTTCGCCCGCGTCTGGCCCGCCCGGAAATTCAGCGTGCTCGTCACGGACGGCGCGGCCGCTGCCGCCGCGAGCACGATCCATCCGCCCGCGCTCGCACCCGTCGCCGTGACGTTCAGCGCGATCGTCCTCGCCGACGCCGGGATTCCACAGCGCCCGACGGCCGCCAGGCTGCGTTGGGTTCCGGCGGCGAGAGCGGGACCTCCTCCCGCACCCGGCGGCAGTCGCGTGTCGAGAAGGCGGCAGCTCGCCACCGTGTGGAAGGAGGTCGAGCGCAGGATCGTGAAATGGTCCGCGACCGTTCCGGCGGAGGTCAGAAAGCGTCCGTCGAGCCGATCCGCGTCCACGTCGACAACGAGCGAGCCGAGCTGTGCCGCCGAGTAGTACATCGCGGGATGGTCGAGTGTCCCGCCGCCCGTTTGTCCCGCCGTGCCCGCGACCACGTAGACGGCGCCGCTGTGCGGGTGCGGGCCGGCCCGCTTCACGTAGGGTCCCGAGCCGTCTACGCGGCCGCTTCCGGCATCCTTCTTCATCGCCGGCGTGAGAGTGCTCGAGAGGCCGTAATGTCCGTCGAGAAGAAACGAGCGCTCGTAGGCGTGACTGTGGCCCGTCAACACGAGGTCCACTCCTCCCGCTTCGAGAATCGGGACGAGCGCCTGCCGCATCTCGACCAGCTCGATCTCCACGTCCGAGTCGTGCGACCCCTTCGAATACGGCGGATGGTGCCAATAGGCAATGGTCCACGACCGCGTGTTCGCGCCGAGGTCGTTCGCGAGCCAGGCCGCCATCGGCCCGGTCGAAGCGCGCGAGCTCCCGTAGGAGTCGAGGCAGATGAAATGCACGTCCGCGACGTCGAAGGAGTAGAACGCTTCCGTTCCGGACGGGACGCCCCCGGCTTCGCCCGCCGCGGGAAGCGTGAAGATGTCGAAGAAGGGACCCGTCTGGGTCGCCGAGCTCGCGCTGATTCCGTCGTGATTGCCGAGAGCGGGCCACAGGAATGTGTTTCGCAGGATGCCTGGAAACATGTCGAACACGGCCGCCTGGTACTCCGCGTCGGTTCCGGAGAAGTACGCGTTGTCGCCGAGCATGAGCCAGACGTCCGTGCGCCGGCCGGCGGTATACGCCAGATAGGAATCCCTGACAGCCAGCACGTTGGCGTTCGCCGTACCCGAGTCTCCGGTGGCCCAGATCCGCACGGGCCGGCTCGCGCCGGCAGGCGGCGCCGTCGTGAACGAGTACGTCGGATCGGCGCCGGCGAGGGTCGCGCCCGATGAACCGACCGAGTAGAAGTAGCGCGTCTCCGGGGTCAGTCCGGAGACGGTGACCACGTGCTCCGTGGTCGAAGCGGGATCCGCGGCGAAGAGGGACAGCGCCGTCGGAGAGCTTCCGTAACGGACACGGCTGTCGCTCGGCGTGTCGGTCCTCCACCGCACCGCGACGGAGCTGGGTCGCTGAAGCTGCAGGTACGGGCCTCGGGTGACGACCTGCGCGGACAGAGCGCCGGCGAGCGAGCCGAGCTCGAGCAGGGCGATGGCCAGGAGCCGCGAAATTGTCATGGTGGAGCACAGAAAGGGTACCCGGCAGGGACAGGGTGCGCAAGCCTCCCAGGCTGCTATTCCACGTAGTACTCCCTCTTCGCTCGGACCACGGCCGAGGGCCGGTTCACCTGGACCTGGATCCGGTGCCACGACCGGTGCTTGATCTCCGGCGGGGTATAGGTCAGGAAGTACTGGCTCTTGAGCTCCGCGACGACCTCTTTGAAGGTCTCGCTCAACTTGCGGATGCTGCCTATGAACCAGCACCGGCCGCCCGTCTGGTCCGCCAGCCGGTCGAGGAACACCTTCAACGTCTTCGACTCGTCCTTGCCCTGCGCGATCGAGAAGATGGAGACCTCGGAACCGCGCGCCATCTCGATCACCTGCGCGACCGAGAGCCGGCTCCGGTTGTCCTCCCCGTCGGTAAAAAGGATCACGGCCTTCCGATGCTTGATGGGCTTCAACCGCCGCAGCGCCGCCGCGGTCACGTCGTAGAGCGCCGTTTCGCCGGCGGGGCGCGCCTCGTCGATCGCCGTGTGGACCGCCGCGTGATTCTTCGTGAGGTCGACGGCCCCCACGATGGTCGAGTTGAACGTATAGAGACCGATCTCGTCGTCCGCCTTCAGGGCGTTCACGAAGGCATGCGCGGCCCGGCGGGCATCTTCGAGCTTCGGCGTCATCGACTCCGAGATGTCGAGCACGAGAATCGCCGACAGAGGCGAGTCCGTCGCCTCGAAGGTGTCGATGCGCTGCGGCTTGCCGTCTTCGAAAACGGTGAAGTCTTTGGCCGTCAGACCGTGCACGGCCCGGCCCTTTTCGTCGGTCACGATCGGCGAAAGCCCGACGGCGTGGGCCATCGCAGCCGAAGTGAACCCCACGTCGCGCGTGCGGCCGTGCGATCGCGCGATTTCGCGGCCGTCGCGCACGAGCGCGACGGTGATCTCGTGCCGCCGCATCGTGTCTCCGGCCGCCCACGACACCGTCCACGGCGGCGCGCTCGCCGTGCCGATCTTGCGGCCGTCGACGAAGACGTCCACGTGATCTCCCGCCACGGAGCCTTGGACGGCTGCCTCGATCTTCGTCTCGCCCGCCGGCAAGTCGTCGGCCGTCGGAGTGAGGATGCGGATCGCCGCCGGAGCTTCGGAGGCGGACGGACCGGGCGCCTGCTGCGAGGACGCCGGCAGCGCGATCCACGCGACGAGCAGAAGAGCGGTCACTTTGCCGCTTCCTCCGCCTCGTCCGCCGACTGGTCTCGAACGAGTCTGCCGCTGCGCAACGCTGCGTCGAGAAGGCGGTCCACGTCCGCCGCAGAGAATTCTTGCGACGCGCGAACCACGGCGGCCCAGTTGTAGGCGAACGCCATCTTCAGGCTCCCGAGCATTTCGTCGAGCGCTCCCGGCACGACGATCGGGAGCACCGCCGCCGGCAACCCGGCGTCCGAGACCCGCCGCGCGACGGATATTTTCAGATCATAGAGGCGATCGGAGAGCAGCTGCGGAGTTCGATAGTCCGCGAGGCGTTCGTACGGCGGAAGCTCGAGGTCGGTCAGAGAAAAACGCCCGGCGTAGAAGACCGCGCGCGGCCCGAATTGTGCCAGTCTGTCCCGCGCACCCGTTTCCCCTCCGCGGGACCGCAGCCGCTCGAGCGCTTCCCGGGCGCGCGCCGCCGAAGCGACGAGCGGCAGGCCCGGCGGCACCCTCCCGGCGGCGAGTCGGCGTCCGATCAGATAAAGGTCCGACGGCGCGAGCTCGCGGGCGATGTCCTCCGGCCCGGCCAGCTCTTCCAGCGAGGCGATCACCGAGAGGCGCGAGCGGGGAACGATGTCGCGTGCAAGGTCGCTCCAGAGGCGAGCGCGCTCGCGGGCCGGGACGCTCGCGAGCGCTGCGACGAGCTCCTCGGCGGCGCGGCACGACGCCGCGAGCACGGTCAGCGCATCGTCGTCGAGGAGCGATGGTGACATCCGGTCGATCCCGGCGACGAGGCCGGACCGGACTTCTTCGCTGCCGATCGACGCGCCCGGTTTTCGCGGCACCTGATCCGCGTGAAGAAGCCCCAGGGTGTCGGCGACGCCAAAGAGGGAGCCCGTCACGCGCGATCCGCCGCCGTCCCGCTGATCGACCAGAGCCGTGCGCGCGAAGGCGGAGCCCGCGAGCTTTCCCGAAGTGCCGGGAGGATGGAACGAGTGGCGCCGGACGAAGCCCGGGTCCTGGTAGTACAGGTCCTCCGGCTGCGCGTACGCGGCGTAAACGTGCCCGAGATACGCCTCGAGATGGCGTTCCGCGATGACGGCGTCGAAGCGCCCAATCTCTTCGCCAACCTTCGCGAGTTGTTTCGGCTTCGAAATCCGCGACAGCTCCGTCGCCGCGCCGCGCGCGTGCGCGAGCTCCTTCGCGAGCTGCGCATCCGGATCGCGATCGTTCTTGGGCCGGTCGCCTGCCGGGAGGCCCATCTCCTTGGAGAGTTCCGCAACGGCCGCTCTGGCTCCGGCGACGTCGCCACGCGCCGCTGCCGACACGAGCGCCGCGCGGCGGGCGTGCAGGGTCTCGAGGCCGGAGATCCATACGAGGCGCTGGGTGTCGCGGAACTGCCGCCGCCGGGCCGCGTCGTCCGCGCACGGATCGAACCGATACCGTCCTCCGCGCCATTCGAACGAGACGGAGCCTCCCCACCCCGAGGCCGCTTGCGCGAGCAGCTCGTCGGAGGACGCGACGGGCTCCGCCGTGCCGGTCTCGGGCGGGCGAGCGGCGATGGCCCGCGATTGCGCGGAGCGCAGCGACGAGAGCAGGCCCTCGGAAAGCCAGTCGTACAGCGCCGCCTCGCCCTCTGCCGGCGTGATGCCTTCCTTCGCGAACAGGGGGAGGCGCAGAAGCAGGGCGGCGAGCCGGCGGATCTCCTCCGGGGGAAGCGTGCGTGCCCGCGCGATTTCAGCGAGCAGCTCGACCGCTCCCTGGAACAGCCCGGCGGCCACTTCCGCTTCACGCGAGGCGCTTCTCCGGTCCAGGCGGTCCAGCGCGAAGAGATATTCGCGTGCGAGCGCCGCGTCGAGAGGCAGATCCTCGAGAACGGCGTACGCGGCCCAGAACCGGTCGAGTCCGCTCGCGAGCAGAAGGAGGAGACCGGGGTCCGCGAGGTCCGGCCGCTTTTCGAGAAGGCTGCTCACAAAGAGGAACCTCCTCTGCGCCGGGAACCGGATCGCGCTCCCGGGGCTGTCGTTGCGGAGGAGGCGGCGAAGGTATTCCTCCGGCGGCACGGTCTTCGACGCGCGCACGAGCGCGGCCTCGAGCTCGGCCGGATTGCGGGGAAACGAGGACTCCTCGAACGTGGCCGGCGGAAGGAGCAGGTTGCCGTCGTCCGAGAGCTTCAGGAAGCGGGCGAGGTGCGCAAAGTCGTACGGGTCGCGCAAGACGAGCCCGTAGTTGACGCCGCCGGCATCGATCGACCGGTAGAGGCGGCGGAATCGCTTCACCGCCCCCTCGCCTCCCGCCGTCCGGCCGAGCAGAAGCTCGCGCGCAAGGGCGTCGGGAAGCTGTTGCAGGACGGCCGCGACGTACGCCGCCTTGCCGGAGTCTGCCTGGTAGAGCGCGGGAAGGAACGCGACCCGGTCGGAAGGCGAAACACCGACGATATCGGTCCAGACCGCCTCCGCTTCCTTTCCGCCGGGGAGCACGAACCGGCCGTCGCGCATCATGAGAGCTTCCGGATAACGGCCGAAGGCGTCGAGGACCTGGTTGTAGAGGATCCGCCACCCGAGGCCGTGCCCCCTCGCGTCGCGGATGGTGTCGCGCAGCTCGTCGCGGGTCTCGGCGTCGATGCCGTGGAGCGCGACGAGCATCCTCGAGGCGCGCACGTTCTTGACGAACGAGAGGAAGGCGTTCGCGGCCGACAGCCCGGGCTCTTCCAGAGTGTCGCGCCACGCGGCGAGGCCGAACGGAAGAGGTGCCGTGGCGTTTCCCGCCGCGATCTCGACCCTCTCGCCGTGTTGCAGCCTCGCGAGCAGCGACGAGATCGGAAAGCCGAGGGCTTCCAGGCAGGCCTGCCGGCGCAGAGACCGGGTGTCGTCCCTTCGGTCCATCGTGTAGGTCCGCGCGTCTCCCTTGACCCGGATTCCCAGCCATTCCAGGGCGGCGCGCGTTTTCTTCCAATCGGCAGCGGACGTGGAGAGCACGACGGGGTCGCCGAACTCCGCTCTCCAGCGCTCGACGTCCTCCGCGAAATCGACGACCGCCCTCCGACGCTCGGAGTCTTTCCAGGGAATGTGGGTTCCCGTCGCGAAGACGAGGATCTCGTGCAGGTCGACGAAGAAGGAGTCCGGCTGCCGGCGGACATCGAGGCCGAGAAGCCGCCGCACGGCGGTGGGCCCTCCGGGTATCGGGATGTCGTCGTCCGCCCGGACAGCGGCGGCAGGCAGCAACGCCAGGGCGAAAACCGCCGCGGCGCGGCGTAGGGAGAGGCGCCGCCTCGATCGAGAAGACGCCGTTGTTTTCGCAGCGAGGGCCGCCATGGACACCGTTCGGCCCGGCTTCGCGCTGGAGCCGCGGCCGGAGCGTCCGCGGACTATATGCCCGAGCTTCGAGCCGGCGCTACCGGCACACCGAGTCGTCTCCCGTCAGCTTCGCGATCGCGCGGCAGAGGTCGATCGCTCCCGATCCGAACTGGTCGTCCCGGCCGGGAGGGCCAAGGTCGCGCGCGGTTTCCTGCAGGAGCCGGCGCACCGCAGGGGGAGAGATCTCGGGTCGCAGCTGGATCAGAAGCGCCGCCGCGCCGGAAACGTGCGCGGCGGCCGGGGAAGTGCCGGTGGTCTTCTCGACGTCGTAGGGCGCCAGCGTGAAGATGCCGACGCCGGGCGCGGCGACGTCGACGCGCGAACCCTGATTCGCCTTTGCGTACAGGCGATCCTCGGAATCGATGGCCGTGACGGCGAGCACCGGGTCGAGAGCGGCGGGGTACTTGACCGTTCCGACGAGGCCGTCGTTTCCCGTCGCGGCGACGAGCAGCATTCCCGCGTCGCCCGCGCGATAGACGAGCCTCGCGACCAGCGGGTCGTACGGACCGGCGAGGCTCATGTTGACGACGCGCGCCTTGCGGGCGATGGCGAGATCGAGGCCTCGCGCGAGCGCCTCCGACGAGCACACTTCGATGGGCTCTCCCGGCAGCGCGCCGCACACACGCACGGAGAGCAGGGTGGCTTCCGGCGCGATCCCCGCGATCGCGACGCCGTTGCGCGAACGGGCGGCGACGATCCCCGCCATGGCGGTGCCGTGCGTCTCCTTCACTGTCCCGAAGGACTTGCGGAAGAAGTCGGCCGTCTCGGCGACGGCTCGCGCGAAATCCTCATGCTTGGCGTTGACGAACGAGTCGAGGATCGCGACCGTGACGCCGCGCCCCGTCGTCCGCTCGTGGATCTTCTCCGCGCCGAGCCGGTCGAGCGCCCACTGCTCCTTGCGGTATGGATCCACCGCGGGATCGGCCTCCACCCGGTATCGGAAGTTGGGCTGAGCGAGACGGACCGCAGGGTCCTTCTGGAGCGCCGCCACCGCTTCGACCGGGCCCGCCGACGCAGCCCCTCCGGCGATACGCAGGACGCGCACGGTCCAGCCGATGGACGGCAACTCGAAGGACGACTCGGGTTCGAGAGAGAGCTTCTTCTCCAGCTGACGCAAGGCCTTCGCGTCCGCGGAAGTGTTCACCGCGACGAGCACCTCCGAGGCGAACGCATCCTCGTTGGAAAGGCGGCGGACGTCCTCCTCGGACCACATGACCTTCAGTCTCGCGTCGAAGACGTCGCGGTTCTGCGCGCAGGCGGGCTCCGATCCGCAATCGGCGCATCGCACCGTGACGAGCTCGCGATGCTCTCCCGGATCGAGAGTCCGGGCGTCGACGAGGGCGGCGACGGACACGCTCTTTCCCGGAGGGATCGCGGGCGAGGAAGGTTCCGGAAAGGACAGGAACCCGCCGGCCGGCTCGACGGAGGTCTGGAACGCGTGGGCGGAGAAGCAGCGGTTGACGACGGTGACGGTCGTCTTGGCGGTTCGGCCGCGGGCGAGCTCCAGGTTCCAGACGAGGGGCGCGGCCGGGTCGGGAGCTGCCGCGGCCGGCAGAGCCGCCGCCACGCCCGCCAGGGCGAAAGCGATCCGGAGCCGATCGAGGTTCGTCCCTCGATCCTACTAGGGTTCTTCCTCCCTGCCGAGGGCGAGCTGCCTCGCCGCCTGCGCGGATTCGGATTTTCCGAGCCGATCGAACAGGGCCGCCGCTTCCTCGAGGCATCGCGCTGCTTCGCCGCCGGCCGGCGCGTCGCCTTCTCCCGCCAGCCGGAGAAGCGTGACTCCCCGGTGAAAAAGGGAACGCGCGCGTCCGTCCGAAAGCGCGTGGCGCTCCCGGATCTCCGCGGCCTGCTCGAAGGAGCGGGCGCTGCCGGCGAGATGTTCGCGGGCTCGCTCCGGGTCGAGCTCGGCGAGGCGGCGCAGCGCGAGCCCGCGGTTGTGCAGGGTCACGCCGCGGGCGATCTCGCGTTCCTCCGTCCTCCACGCGAGCGCGCGATCGAAGAGTTCGAGCGACTCTCGGAGCTCCGCCCCCGTCGTCCCGAGGTTGGAGAGCGACGTGGCGAAATTATGGTTCGCGCGCGCGAGCCACGCCTCGTCGGAAGCGCTCTCGAAGAATCCAACCGCCTCGACGAAGAGCCGTCGCGACCGGTCGAGGTCCGCGGCCGGCCCCGGGCTTCCGAAGAAGACTCCGACGTTGTGGAGAAAACGGGCGCGGGCCTCCGGGCCCTGGAACGTCAGCGAGGGGAGAGAATCCCAGAGCGCGTCGGCGAGAGTTCGCCCGATGAGGGCATCCGCGTCCTCGCCCGACTCGCGGAGCTCCTCCTGGAGGCGGAACCACTCGCGGTATGCCGTGACGGGCTCCGCCGCGAAGGCGGATCGGAAGTGCCGGAGAAGCTCGTCGTTCGAGCCGGGCACGGAGTTATCGCGAAGGGGGAGCGGGCGTCGGCGTCGCGGTCTTCGAGGTCCGGCGCGCGGCCGGACGCGGAGTCACCGTCTTCGTTTTTCGCGTCGGCGACGGCTCGGCGTGCGTGGGAGGGGGCGTCCCTTTCTCTTCGTAGAGGATGCCGGGAGTCCGGTCGTAGATGGACGGGCTCGAAGGCGTCTCGACGGGAAGCGGGGTGGCGGCGGCGGTCGGCGGCGGGGTAGGGGACGGGACCGGCGAGACCTGGGCCGCGGGCAGGGCGCTTCCCTTCGAGCTGCGGCACGTCGCGCACGCGAAGAGCGAGGCGGCGATCGCGGCCCCGACGAAAAGCGCTCTGTTCACCGGCGTCGCGCTTTTTTCATGGACGAACCAGCAGCATTTCCCGTGCCTCCGTTACGGAGCGACGGACCAGTAGAGAGAATTGAAGAGGAAGGGATACGTCCCGTGCGTCTGGGCTCGATGCTGCGCGCGGAAGCCGAGCAGCACGAGCTTGCCCTTTCCGTACGTCATCGCCACAGCGGCCGCCTTCCGCGTCAGGCGGTCCTCGCCGCGGATCCATCCCGACATGAGCACGTCGCGGCCGTCCGACGGGTAGGACGCGAGGATCCAGCGATCCATCTCCGCGCCGGGGGCGGACGTCTGGTACGCGAGCGGCGAGTCGCCGAAGATCGCCGCTTCCGCGGGCAGGCCCCACGTCACCGGGTGGGGAGAGACGCGCACCCGCAGGATGGAGCCCGGCAGGCCGAAGTCGTCCGCGCGGACTTTCGCGAGCGCGTTGCGCACCGGGATGTTGAATTCGTCCATGACCCACTCCGAGGAAGACGCGAGCGCCACGATCGTTCCGCCGCTCTCGACAAACTCCTTCAGAGCCTTCGCCCCGTCCTTCTCGAGACCGCCGGCGTACTCGGGAGGCAGCTCGGCGAAATACTTCATCTCGCCTTCCTCGCGCTTCGGCCGCCCCTTGTCGATGACTTCCTTGTCCACGTCGGGCAGCACGATCACGTCGTAGCGGTCGCGCAGCTTTCCCTCGCGAATCGTCTTGTTGTCGAGGGACTTCGGGTCGAACCCGTACTGCTCGAGCACCCACCGCGTCCACCCCTCGTCCATGGATGCCGCCCACGGCTTGTAGAGGCCGACGCGCGGCGCGGGAAGCTTGTGGACGCCCGTGGGGACGGCAGAAACAGCGGTCCAGGAAACGCCCGGGGAAAGCGCGGCGGCCGCCCCCTTCGCCGCCGCGGCGTCGACGAACACCGTGCCCGCGGGCCACTCGCGGCCGTCCAACCGGACCGGAGCGCCGGCCATCGTCACGGTCCCCTTGGCGCGCAGGGCGGCGTTGACGGCGCGGGCGTTCTCCGGGCTCCCCGGCGCGAGCGCGTACGCCGAGCCCGCGGGAAGAGCCGCGGCGGCCGGCATCGCGAAGGGCGCGAGAGCCGCCGCGGGCAGCGAGGTCTTTTCCACATCGACTCCCATCATGAGAGGCAGCGACCACGCCGCGACGTCGTACGGGCGCACGATGTCGCGGCCCGGGACGAGCTTCACTTCGGGGTAACGCTGTGTGGTCAGCATCTCGGTGACGAAACGGCCGTACGGCTGCGCGAGCGGAATCCACACGTCTCCATTCGCGGCGGACTTCACTTCGACGCCGTGCTCGACCATGAGCTGCGCGAGGCGCAGGGCCGTGGCGCGGTCGTGCTGCGCGGCGGGAATGCGGAACGCGTCTTTGGGCGCCGCGGCGGCGACCGCGGCGCGGGAGCGGGCCGCCATGTTGCGGAGCAGGTCTTCGCGACGCTCCGAGCAGGTCTCGAGGATCGCGTCGGAAGCGATGCGCTCGTAATCCATGATGTCGCGCAGCCTCCACGTTCCCCCGGGCCACGGATTCGGAAAGTTGATCTGCGGGCCGTACTCGACGAGGCCTTTCCGCCCTCCGGCGAGCTCGCCGGGATCGATCGTGATGGGGGACGCCATCCGGGCGGAGGCGACCTCCGTCAGGAGGCCCGAGATGTTCTTGTACCAGGCGGTGTTCTTCGTGCCTCCGGGCCAGTACGCGTCGAACGAGTAGCCGTAGATGACTCCCGTCTTGCCCGCCTGCTCCAGGCGAAACGCCATGTTGGAGCCGATCAGGTTCACGTCGCGCCAGACGAGAGGATGGATGGTCGTGTCCACGGGGTCGGAGTACGGAGGCATGAAGATGCGCGGCCCGGTCGACCCCATCTGGTGCTCGTCGAGCCAGATCTGCGGGAACCACTCGTGGTACACGGCGCGCGTCATGGCGCGCGACTCTTTCTGCGTGAGCATGTACCAGTCGCGGTTGTCGTCGTGGCCGACGTAAGGGTGATAGAGCCACGGCATCCGGCTGCCCTCGAACTTGCCGCCGAGGTTCTTGCGGTACCAGTCCGTCTCCATGATCTGACCGTCCGGGTTCAAGGATGGGACGAGGAGCAGGACGACGTTCGAGAGCCGGCGCTTCGTCTCGGCGTCTTCCGCCGTCGCGAGCGCATGCGCCCATTCGAGGGCCATCTGCGTCGATCCGATCTCGGTCGAATGGATGTTGCAGGTCACGAGCAGGATCACCTTGCCCTCTTTCGCGAGCGAACGGGTCTCTTCTTCCGAAAGTCCTCGCGGGTCCGTCAGCTTTCTGGCGATCTCCTGGATGCGTTTGATGTTCCGGATGTTCTCTTCCGAGGAGATCACCGCCATGAACATGTCTTCGCCGAGCGTGGTCTTGCCGAGCACCTCGACGCGGACTCGCGGCGACGCGCTCTGCAGCGTCTTGAAGTAGGTCGCGATCTGGCGGTAGTCGGCGAGCTTGCGGTCGGCCCCGACCTCGAACCCGAGCGCCTCCGACGGGGTCGGGATTTTTGCGCCTCGAACGGCCGGGCTGATCAGGAGGGCTGCCAGGAATGCGAGGACGGATCGTCCGGCGCGCGACGCGATCTTCATGAAATGCTCCTCGTTTGTGGCGTCAAGAGTATCGCGGGCGTCAGGTTCCACCTTCCGCGAAAGCGTCGCGCTGCGGCTCTGGAGCTGGCGGCGCATTCCGCTGCTCGCCTGGATCCGGCCGACCGTCGTCGCGATGGACGGAGAGCGCTGCATCCTCCGCGTGCCCTTGTCGCGCAGGACGCGCAATCACCTGGGGTCGATGTATTTCGGCGTTCTCTGCTCGGGCGCGGACGCCGCCGCCGCCCTCCTCGGCTTCCGGCTGCTGCGCGAGCGCGCCGGCCGGATCTCCGTCATCTTCAAGGACGTCCGGGCGGAGTTTCTGAAGCGCGCGGAAGCGGACGTCCATTTCGCATGCGAGCAGGGCGGGGAGATCCGCGCGCTGCTCGACCGCGCGGAGGCGAGCGGCGAGCGGGAGAATCTGCCCGTGCGGGTGATCGCGACGGTGCCGAGCCGGTTCGGCGACGAGCCGGTAGCGCGGTTCGAGCTGACGCTGTCGGTGAAACGGCGCCCCTAAGAAGGTCCGGCGCTTCAGAAAAATGCGCCCCGGATCCTCGTTGATCCGGGGCGCCCGAGTCAGACCGCGGCCGCCTCACGGGGCCGGCGCGCGCGAAACGTGTCAGGACTTCTTCGAGGTATCCGTCGAAGAAGAACCGGTCGACCCGGTCGAGCCGGACGAACCGGTGGAGCCCGTCGAGCCGGAGGAACCGGTCGAGCCATAGCTCGAGGACCCGCTCGTCGATCCGGAGCGGCCGCTGGTCGAAGATCCGGACGACCCGGACGAGCCCGACTCTTTGCTGCGCTTCGAATCGTCGTCGGATCCGAAGAGGGTGCTCATGAATCCCTGCCGCGCCTTCAGGCGGTTGTGGACGTCTTTGACGCCGTTCAGGTTTTCGATCGCCTCTTCCGCCATCCGCTTCTGGCGCCGGTCTTCGACGGAGCCTTCGAGAGTCACTTCGCCCGCGGCGACGATGACTTCGATCTCGCTCGCGTCGATCTCCGGGTGCTGCTCCAGCCGCTCGCTGACGTCTTCCTTGATGCGGTCATCGGAGCGCGAGTACCCCTTGGGCCCGCGTCCCGAGAATCGCCCGCGCTCCGTTCCCATGCCGGAGCTCGAGCCCGACCCCCAGGAGCCGTAGCCACCCGAGGAGCCGTACGAACCCTGCGAACCGTACGACCCCTGCGAGCCGTACGACCCCTGCGAGCCGGAGGAACCGAAGTTCTGGGAGCCGCTGCCGTATTCACCCTGC
>DASQJK010000103.1:0-5398 GCA_035631095.1 Thermoanaerobaculia bacterium | reverse complement strand
GGAGTTTCCGCCGGACAAGGTCCGCGACCGCGCTTATGCGTCGGGCAGCGCAATGGCACTGCTCCTCGACCGTCTCGACCCGACTTGGAAGGAAACTCTCGAAAAGCGCGACGAGCCGCTCGACGAGATGCTCGGACGGGCGACGGCGGGAACCGCACCAGCGGCGCTGCCGGCCCCCGAGGAGGCGGAGATCCGCCGCCGCGCGGCCGCCGACGTGGCAGCCTGGGTGGCTTCCCGCGCCACTCTTCGAGAGCGGTTTCTGGCGACACCGGGCTGGAAAGTCGTGGTGGAAGGTCCGTCACCGCTGTTTGCCCAGGGCTTCGATCCACTGAACGTCGAGCGCCTCTCGTCGGACACCGTCCTGCACACGAGGTTCGTGAAGCTCGGCAACGAGGACGGATCGATGGAAGTCCTCGACCACCAGAGCCTGACGGAGGGGGCGGGCAAACACCCGCTCTTTGGAGGCGTGCGCCGGGTGACCGTCGCCGGGTTCTCGGAGGAGCCTGCCGTCGATTCGTCCGATGGAAGCGTTCGGATGACGGTTCCCGGCGTGACGCTCGCGTTTCGCAACGCGAGCGTCTCCCGCGCGGGAAGCACGGTGACGATCCTCCTGGCGCCGTCTCCCTCGACGACTCCGCGCTAGCGGCGCGATCGGGACGCGGCTCCGCGGCGGGCCGAATGTTTCTGGATGATCCGGCCGCAGAAATCGAGGTCCGGGCATTCGCAGTCGAGGAGCTTCTCGAGGAGCACCCTCATTTCCCGCAGCCGCTCGGACGTCTCACGGACCTGGTCCAGCTTGCGAAGAGCGAGGCGCCGCCACCTGTCCCGGCCGAACTCCCCGACGAGCTGCCGGACCTCAGCGATCGAGAACCCGGCCTTCCGGGCCAGCTGCACGACCGCGACCGCGGTGGCGTCCCGCGCTTCATAATCCCGCTGGCCCGAGCGCCGGCGGGCTGGCGGGATGAGCCGCTGCTGCTCGTAGAACCGCAGCGCCGAACGGGAAACGCCGGTCTGCCGGGACAACTCACCGATCTTCATGAAAAACCTTGACCTCGAGTGTACTTGAAGTTCTACGGTCGCCGGTCAAGGAGGATTTCATGAACCGCACTTCCATCGCCCTGCCGCTCGCTCTCTTCGCCGTTCCCCTCGCCATGCCGCTCTCCGCACGGGTGGACGCGCCGCTCGTGTGCAACATCCGGGCTTTGACGGATGCGCAACGAGAAGGCCATCTCGAACGCGGACGGAAGCTCCTGGGCGCCGTGGTCCGGACGACGGAGCTTCCCGACGGCTATGAGATCGCTTTCGACCTGTCCCGGCTCACCGATTCGAAGGGTGCCCCGTGGTGCGTCGTCGAGGTCGCCGAGTGGGTGGAGCTCGAAGCGCGCTGCTGCCCGTTTCTGGACTTCCAGATCGACGTCGCCGGAAAGGGAGGTCCCGTGAAGCTGCGGCTGACGGGGCGCGCCGCCGGCGTCAAGGCGTTCCTCAAGAGCGAGATCCCCGTGCTGGGGAAGGGAGTCTGACCTTTCAGCGGGCGGGCGGCGCCGCCGGAGCGGACATCTGGGTGACGGCCCGCCAGCGGCCGCCGCGCCTCGCGTAGACGCGGACGTACCGGTTGTCGTTCGGCACGTCCCGGCCCTGCTCGCGGCGCAGGCCCTTCGTCCGCGCGCTGACGACGGCCGTGTCCCCGAAGACGTGCGTCCGGACGTCGAAGATCTCGAGGTTGGTGTATCCGCGCGTTCCGTCGCGATACGAGGCCATCACCTCGGCCTTGGTGATGTCCTTTCCGGACGCGTCCACGACCACGTAATCGTCCGCGACGATCCGGTCGTACGTGGCGAGGTCCTTGCGGCCGATCGCGTCGACGAGCTGCCGCTCGAGAGCCTCGACCTCGCGGACGGAGCCCGGAGGCTCCGCCGCGAAGACCGAGACAACGACCGCGAACAGGACAGCCGAAATCGCCGTTACGCGCACGGTCGGGTTATTTCGCGTTAGTCCAGCTCTGTTTTCCGATCTTCCAGGCGCCGTTCTCTTCGGCGAGCTCGATGGTTCCCTTGTTGACCTCTCCTTCGGATTTTCCCGTCGCCATGAGAGTGGCCTTCTTGCCGTCGACTTTGAGGTCCGTGAACTTGATGTCGGTCGGCTCCATCGCCTTGAAGAAGCCCATCACTTCCTTCGGCGTCTTGTTCATTTCCTTGAGCTGCTTGTCCATGTCCTTCGAGGCCTCGGCCATCATGCACTTCTTGTAGGCCTCGAAGTCCTGGGCGTCGATCGCCTTGATGAGCGCACGGTAGGCCTTCGCCTGCGGCGTTCCCTCGAGGTCCTTGGCGTTGCCGGCGGCGAGAGCCGGAAGAGCGGCCAGCGTGAATCCGACGACCAGGAGGAGGACACGGGATGCGGTTCTCATGGAGTCTCCTTTCAATTGTTCAGGCGATGGTAGCGAGCTCGCCCAGGTACTCGATCATCGATCGCGCGGCGCCGTCGAAGCCCTGGATCCTCGGATTGGAGGATTCGATCACATAGTACTCGTCCGGAGCGTGGGCGCCGGAGCCGTGCCCGAAGCCGAAGTGGCCGGCGGGCAGCTTCAACGGCTCGCCGGTGAAAACATACCCGGGCCAGGATCCTGCGATGCGAGGCCACAGGATCGGGTCGATGCCGGCGCGGCGATAGACCGCGAGCTGGGCGCGAATCAGCGCGGAATCGGCGGGCGTCGTCGTGGGGTCATATCCGCCCGTCATGTTGACCTCGATGTCCGGGAAGCCCTTCTTCGCGAGGTGCTTCTTGAGGGCGTCGAGCGCCTCCGACGCTTTCATGTCGGGGACGAGCCGCATGTCGATTTTCGCCACGGCGCGGTGGGGGAGGATCGTCTTCCCGCCCGGCCCCGTGTATCCGCCGACGAGGCCCTCGATGTTGACCGTGGGCTGCGAGACGAGACGCTCGAGCGACTGGACGAAGCCCTCGTCGTTGATCCAGTGATCGACGCCCATGCTCTTCTTGAGCAGCGCTTCGTCCATGCGGCGCGAGCCGTCCAGAACCATCTTCTTTTCGGCCTCGGAGATCGGCCGCACCCGCGCGGTCAGCCCCTCGATCGCGGGCGTGTTGCCGTCGGGTGCGATGAGGGTGTTGAGGGCCTGGACGAGGTGCCAGGCCGGGCTGTCGACGCGCGCCTTGTTGCTCGAGTGGATGTCGAGCTTCGGGCCGCGGCCCCACTTCTCCCCGGAGGAGACGAGCTCGAGCTCGATGACGCCTTTCGCCCCGAGCGTCACCGTCACCGTTCCATCCAGGGCCTGTGACGGCATCGGCATGAAGACGCCCATGGTCTTCGCCAGTGCGGACTGGATCTCCGGCCGGCGGACGATCTGAGTGAAGTGCGGGGATCCGATCTCCTCTTCGCCCTCCGCCACGAACACGAGGTTGACCGGCAGCTTGCGTTTCGCGGCGCGGAATGCGTGGAGCGCGGCCAAAAAAGCCGCCTCGGGCCCCTTCTGGTTCACGGCGCCCCGGCCCACCAGGATCCTGCCGAGACCGGGCTTCTCCACGATCCGCGCTTCCCACGGCGGAGATGACCACTCCGCGGGGTCGACCTGCTTGACGTCGTACATGAAGTAGATGCCGAGCGTCCGGGGCGCGCCCGCGTCGAGGGTCGCGAAGACCCCGGGCTGCCCGTCGGTCGGGACTTTCTCGGCGCGATCGAAGCCGGCGTCCTTCAACATCTGGATGAGGAGGTCGCATCCCTCGTTCATTCCGCGGTTCTCGGCCGCGATCGAAGGCTGCTTGATCCAGTCCTGCAGCCGCCGCACGTTCTCGTCGTGCCGCTTTTCGAGCTCGGCGAAGACGGGCGCGAAGCGCGACGAAGGAGACGGGGAGGCGGCGGGCGATGGAGATGCCGCAGACGAGACCCTGGGCAAGGTGAGTGCGGCCGCGCCGAGGGCGGCGCCCTGGAGGAGCTCTCTTCTGTTCATGAGGGCGAAGTCTAACCCGCGCGCCGCGGGGTCACTTCGATTCGTCGGAAAGCCAGTTGAGGAGGTTCTCGTACTCCGGCGATTCGTCGGCAAACCGCAGCCCGAACCCGGTCGAGCCGGCGGGCCGCGGGAACCCGCTGGCCTCGGCACTGCGAACGACGCGTCCCGTCAGGAAGAGCTTGCGTCCTTCGGGAAGGTGCACGGTCAGACGCAGCAGCGGCCCGGTGCCCGGAATGCGATTGGAACGCACGAACATCCCGCGGCGCGACACGTCGCCCGTCACGCCGCTGCCCTGGAAGGAGTCCTGCGAAAAATCAACGGCCATCTCGACCGGCCGGCGTCGCGCCGTGCGCTTTTCCACTCGCTCCGCGTTTCGCAGGCGCGCGGGAACCGGGCGAGCCGTCAGCATCCGTTCCGCGCCGGACCAGCGCGTGGCGGTGCGATGCCTGCGATCGGGTTCCGCGTCCGCGCGCCGCGGCTCGGCCCGCTCCTGTGCCGGCAGGGACGGCACGGCGACCGGGCCCGACGCGGAGAGGCTCGTCGAGAATTCGACGCGGGGAATCTCGCCAGAGACCGTCCGCCCGTCGACGGGAACGAGGCACTTGAATCGCACCGGGAACACGTTCTCCGGCTTCCTGCCGAGGGCGCTCCACTGTTCGGCCAGCGCTTCCGGCGTCAACGGTGCATCGAACCAGAAACCGACGTGCCGTCCTGCCGCGACGATGACGGGCTGGAGGTAGTCGATGCCGGAGTCATCCGCGGGAAAGCAGAAGCCGAAGTACCGCGCTGAGTCCGCGAGCTCGAACTCCGTGGCCGCGAGGAACACCTCGTCATCCATCTGCGAGAGAGAGTCCCGCCGCACCGGCACCACGAGGGCTTCGGCGTCGGAGCCGCCCTCGTAACGCCAGACCGGGACCGACGTGAGGTCCTCGACCGTCAAGTCTGCGAGGCGTTTCACCGCCCCTTACGCTATCGCAGAAAGGCGAGGGGCAAAGGGGGGTGCACACGCCCCCCTTGCGCCTGTGTCGTTACAGCGAGCCGAGAAACGCCAGCAGCTGGCTCTTCTCCATGGACGTCATCCTCGTGAAGCGGTCGCGGGCTTTGCGGCCCTGTCCGTCGTGCGCCAGGATCGCCTGCTCGACGGTCGTCGCGCGCCCGTCGTGAAGCAGTGTGGTGATGCTCCGGAGTCCCCAGAGCGGCGCGGTGCGCATCAGCCGGCCCGTCGCATTCCCCTGCGTGATGCCGTCTCCGAGATCGCCCATGTCGGCGCCCCGAACTCGGCGGACCCGCTTCCGAGAGGCGCGAGAGCGAGACAGCCGAGAACGAGCAGAACGGGACCCGCCAGACGAAATGAAGACGCTGGGCGCATACCGACTCCTTTCCTGTTCGCCCAAAAAAAAAGGCGGGCGCTTTGCGCACCCGCTTGAAGAGAGACTGAG
>DASQJK010000102.1:0-5956 GCA_035631095.1 Thermoanaerobaculia bacterium | reverse complement strand
ACATGCGTAAACGCCTGTAATGCCAAGGGTTTTGTGCGCATCCGCTGGCAATGAAGTTGCTTTGCACGAGAGCGCCTCGCGGTCTTTTTCTTAGGAGGATTTGATGCTCAGGCTTCTTCGGTCATCCCTTCTGGCTCTGCTGACGCTGTCCCTCGCCGCGCCTGCGCTCCTGGGGCAGACGACGGCGACGACGGGCGCCATTTTCGGTGTCGTTTCCGGCACGGACGGAGCGCCGTTGCCCGGCGTTACCGTGACGCTCTCCGGTCCGGCTCTCCAGGGTTCGCGCACCGCCACGACGAGCGCGACGGGCGAGTACGTGTTCCCGCTTCTTCCTCCCGGCGACAACTATCGTGTTCAGTCGGAGCTCGCCGGCTTCGAGACCCAGGTCCGTGAGACGGTCGTCGTCTCGCTCAACAAGCAGACGCGCGTCAACTTCACGATGTCCCTGACTCGCGTCTCCGAGAACGTCACCGTCAGCGGCGGCGACGTCGTGGTCGATCCGACCGAAACGAATACGCAGGTCAATCTCAAGGAAGATTTCCTGAAGTACGCGTCGGTGGGGCAGGTGTCCCGCGCGTACCAGAGCGCGATCGAGGTCGCTCCGGGCGTGGCGGACCAGACCGGCGCCGGCGGCAATCCCTCGGTATTCGGCGCGAACCTGGGACAGAACTCGTACCAGGTAGACGGCCTCAATACGACCGACCCCGTCACGCACACCTTCAGCCTCAACTTCGGTTTCGACGCGATCCAGGAGATCGCGATTCAGACCGGCGGTTTCGAGGCGGAGTACGGCCGCGCGGTCGGCGGCATCGTCAACGTCATCACGAAGTCGGGCGGAAACCGGTTCTCCGGAACCGCGGACGCCCGGTACACGAGCGACAAGCTCACGGAGCAGGGATCCCGCCTGCGGGACGTTCCCGCCGGGCAGACCCCGTCCGTGCTCGCCAACGACAAAAACCTCCGCGACTACCGGACGCTGAACCCGGAAGCCAGCATCGGGGGTCCGATCGTCCGCGACCGCGTATGGTTCTTCGGCGACGCTCTGCGAAACATGAACCGCAACCAGCCGCTCGGCGTCGCCGGCTTCCAGCCCGGAGTCGATGCCCGCTACGGCTGGAACCTCTTCGGAAAGATCACCGCCACTCCGGTTTCCAATCAGACGGCGACGTTCCGCTACACGAACTCCTACCAGGACCAGCGCAACTCGCCGAACGTCGTCGCGGCGCAGGCGTTCATCTCCCCCGAAGCGGCGGCTTTCCAGTACCAGAAATCCGAGATCTACAACGGTTCCTATGACGCGGTCTTCAGCTCGAAGTGGATCGCGAACATCCAGGGAGGCATCACCAACTCGTACCTCATCGACGAGCCGCAGAGCGGCGACCTCACGACGACGGGCACCATCGATCAGGCGACCGGAATCGTCTCCGGCAACTTCACGAACTTCCAGAAGAGCCACCGCGACCGCAGCCAGGTGTTCGGGTCGACGACGTATTACTTCGACGCGCTCGGCACCCACGCCGTCAAGGGCGGCGCGGATTTCGACTGGACAACCTTCAAGACCGTCAACAACACGACCGGAACACCCTTCGACCCGACCTTCTGCTCCGAGCGGTTCGGGCAGCCCGCGGGCGCGACGTGCGGCGCGGTCAACGAGCCGAACAACGGCGCCAACTTCCTCTACGTGGTCACGACGAACCTGCCCGAGCAGACGTTCAAGGGGCGGGGGATGGCGTTTTACGCGCAGGACGAATGGCGGCCGATGCCGAGCCTGACGTTGAAGATCGGCGCGCGATACGACCAGGCGAGCTACTACGACAACGAAGACTCGAAGGTGAAGGTCTTCGACCGCGTTCAGCCCCGATTCGGGTTCGCGTGGGACCTGTTCAACAACTCGAGCACGATTCTCCGCGGGCAGGCCGGCCAGTTCATGGAGGACCTCGGCCTGAACATCCCCTCCTACCTCAGCACCACGGGGGCCGTGTCGTCCTTCTTCGTGTTCAGCCGCAGCCGACAGCAGTGGGTCTTCGCCGGCACTTCCGGCGGGCCCACCGGCAATGAGATCGACCCCAACCTCAAGACGACGTACACGAACGAAGCGAGTGTCGGAATCACGCAGCGCGTGCTCCCCAACACGAGCGTCGATGTCTCTTATGTCTATCGGGAAGGCCGCAACATCATCGAGGACACGTGTATCGACCAGGCCAGCTGCCCCGGCGTTTTCTTCCTGACGAACGCGCCCAATGGGAACCCGGATCTCCTGCGGTCCGACTACCACGGCGCGATCCTGACGGTCCAGAGCCGGCTTTCCAACCGGTCGAGCGTTCTCGCGTCGTACACGTACTCCAAGTCGCGCGGCTCCATCGAATACACGCAGAACGGCGGCGCGGACTTCGACGTGTTCCCGTTCCACTTCGTCAACCGCTACGGCTACCTGTCGGACGACGCCCGGCACCGGATCAAGCTCGACGGTTACTACCGCTTCCCGCTCGACATCCTGTTCGGGACGCACGTTTACTGGGACAGCGGCGTACCTTACAACGTGACGCGCACCGCAACGGAGGCCCAGTACGGAATCGAGTTCCTCGAGCCGCGCGGCTCACGCCGGCTTCCGCACTTCTCTCAGTGGGACGCGCAGCTGCAGAAGGAATTCCCGATCGGGCCAGTGCGCTTCAGCGTGATCGGCTCGGTGTTCAACATCCTCAACACGGAGATCGCGATCTCCCGCAACGGCAGCGTCGGAACCACCGATCTGACGAACCCGGATAACCGGCAGTTCGACGTCAACAACGCCTATCAGCGTCCGCGGCACTACGAGGTCGGACTCCGTCTCGAGTTCTGATCTCGCGGGGTTCGCGTTTCTCTCCTTCGGGGGCCTCCGGGCCCCCGATTTCTTTGCGGCCGGGGCACGCCGGTTGCAGGGGTCCTCTTCATGAAGCCGTGGGACGATCGGGAAGAGTTCCGGAGCGAATCGATCGACAACTCGATGGAGGAGACGGAGCCCGGCCATGAGCAGCCACGGGAAAACCCGTTCGGCCGCGACTTCGAGCGGCATGAGGCGGGCCGCCTCGTCGAGCGGCGCCACGAAGATGCGTACACGGGCCCCTATGACCGCTGGCGGCCGCGCGACTACGTCTTCTATTCGGGAGCCGGCTACCACCGCGAGTTCATCGAGCCTTACAAGGAGCCTTCGGAGGGAACGGGGAGAGGCCGCTATGTGGGAAGAGGGCCGCGGGGTTATCGGCGCAGCGACGCCCGAATCGAGGAAGAGGTGAACGAGGCGCTGACGGTGAGCCCTTACCTCGACGCGACCGAGATCCGGGTCAGCGTGTCGGAAGGCGAGGTTTCTCTCGAGGGGACGGTCCGGGACCGGCGCTCGAAGCGCCTGGCGGAAGACCTCGCGGCCGGGCTCCGCGGCGTTCTCGACGTGCAGAACCGCCTGCGCATTGCCGCTCCCGCGGCTCAATCGGGGGCTGAAGGCTTTTCGGGAGGCGCTCCGGGCACGGCGGCGGGCCGGCCGCGCGCCCGAAGCTGACCTCGTCTTTTTTCCGGAACCGGTCCTACAGGAGCCCCGGCCGGCGCCCGCCCGCGAGGTTCTTCGCAATCGAAGCGATCGCGAGCGTCCCGAGGACTTTCACCAGCGTGGGGTGCTGCGCGTAGAAACCCATCGCGCGGTGAAAGACGTCCGGCTGGTTCTCTTTGGCGTACGTCGTCACTTTGGCCACGTCCTCCGGCGAGGCCTGCGCCGGGTTGCTCGCGATGTTCGGCGAGGCTCCGATCCGGTTCAGGAGCGACGGGAGGCCCGCCCCGCCGGTTCCGGCCGCGAGGCCGCCCAGGATGTTCTGCAGAAAAGAGCCGCGCTGCTCCGGCGTCATCGCCTGGGCGCTCTGCGCGATCTTCTGCTCCAGGTGCTGCGAATCGAGCCCCGAGAGCGCCGGGCCGATCGTCGACGCGAGGACATTGGGCGGGACGTTGCGCGCGATCTCGTCGTAGTGCTCCGCCGCCTGGGAATGGTCCGGGATGGAGCCGGACTGATACTGATTCAGGATCGAGCCGATCTGGTCCATGAATGACATGGTTCCTCCTCGGCTCCCTCTCCGAGCAAGAAGCGAACCCGTTACGACGCTCGGTCCCCGGCTTTTTCGAGAAACTCCGCGAGCTGCAGCCGGATGGCAGGAGGAAGACCGCCGGCTTCGAGAGCTCGGGCGAGACCCACCGTGTCGTCGGGGCGGAAATACATGAGGCGGATGAGCTCGGAGACTTTGAGCGCCGCGAAAGGCCGCTCGACCCTCTCGATCGAGTCGCCCGCTCCGATCTCGCCCGGCTCCGGAACACTGAGGTAGAAACCGATGCGCCCGCTCGCGAGAAACGTCCTCAGGAAGCCCCCGCTGCCTGCGCGCAGCCCCATCTTGAAGCACGGGACGCGGGGTTTGGTGATCTGCGCGAGCGCCGTCCCGATCCGGTAGACGTCGCCGATGGCGGCGTCGCCTTCGAGCAAACCGGCCGTCGTCAGGTTCTCCCCGAAAAATCCCGGCGGATAGCCGCCCGCGCGCGGCACCGTTTCCGCCCAGTAGGCGGCGTGCTCGGAGGAGTACGCATAGAGAGCCTGCCCGGGGCCGCCGTGGTATCGCTTGTCCACCTGGACGTCTCCGGCGAGGCCGAGACTTCCCAAGGTGACGCGCCCGGCGGCAGGCTCCTTGAAAATCCCCGTGCGGACGTCGCGGCCGCGGGCGCGAAGCATCCCCGGGACGGCGACGTTGACGGACAGGACGGTCGGCATGGCGGACAAAGTAGTCCGGAATCCGGCGCAACGGTTCAAAAGACGGAAACGAGGTGGCTGGCATGGCGGATGAGAAGGTCGGGTTCATCGGAATCGGCAGGATGGGAGAGGCGATCGCGCGGAACCTGCGCGAGGCGGGGCACGAGCTCGTCGTGTACAACCGGACGGCCTCGAAGGCGGATGCGCTCGTACGCGAGGGCGCCGCCCGCGCGCAACGCCCCGCCGACGCCTGCTCGCCCGGAGGCGTCGTGATCACGATGCTGTCGGACGATCGCGCTCTCGAGGAAGTCGTCGGAAGCGACGGGTTTCTCGCGCGCCTGGCACCGGGCGGGGTCCACGTCTCGATGAGCACCGTCTCGCCGGAGACAACCGAAAGGCTCGCCATCCGGCACGCCAACGAAGGCTCGGCGCTCGTCGCGGCACCCGTCTTCGGCCGTCCGGCCGCCGCCGCGGCGCGCAAGCTGTGGATCTGCGTCTCCGGCGCGCCGCAGGCACGCGATCGTGCCGTCGCGCTGCTGCGTCCCGTCGGGCAGGGGATCTTTGAGATGGGAGACGACCCGTCGGCCGCGAGCGTGACGAAGCTCTGCGGCAACTTCGTGATCGCCGCCGCGATGGAGTCGATGGCGGAAGCGTTCGCGCTCGGAGAAAAGAACGGAGTGGCGCCCTCCGCCCTGGCGGATCTCTTCGGAAAGACGATGTTCTCGTGTCCCGCCTACCAGAGCTACGGAGCAACGATCGCAGAACGCCGCTTCACCCCGCCGGGATTCACGCTGGCGCTGGGCCTCAAAGACCTCAACCTGGCAGTCGAAGCCGGCTCTCACTCAAACGTCCCGATGCCCTTCGCTCAAATAGTGCGAGACCGGCTCCGCTCGGGAGTCGAAAAAGGCCGCGGCGATCTCGATTGGGCGGCGCTGACACTGGGAGCTCGCGAAGACGCAGGACTCTAGGCACGTGCTCGTCGCCGGCGGGTCCTGTCGGCGCGGGACCCGGTAGCGGCATCGGCTGGGCGCTCAGCAGCGAGGCGCGCCCGAGGAGATCGTCGCGCCCGCCTGCTGGCGCTACCGGGGCCTCCCGCGCCGCCACCCGCCGGTGCACCACCGATGCTCTATGCCGAAATGTGAGCCCCGGCGACGCGGCCACCTCCCGTAGGAGGCCATGAGCGAGGGAGCACACCGAGCT
>DASQJK010000101.1:0-6505 GCA_035631095.1 Thermoanaerobaculia bacterium | reverse complement strand
CCGCCGGATACGACGCGGTGAAGATCTACAACCAGGTCTCGAAGGCCGAGTACGCCGCGCTGACGGCTGAGGCGAGGAAGAAGAAACTCGTTCTCGTCGGCCACGTCGCGCGGGAGCCCGGGTTCGCGGCGACGCTCGCCGCCGGGCAATCGATCGCGCACGCAGAGGAGTTCTTCTACACGTTCTTCAACGACGGACCCCATCCGGAAAGGGAGATCGACCATCCGCTCGACGAGAAGAAGATCCCGAAGGCCGTCGCCCTCACCCGCGAAGCGGGCATTTTCGTCATCCCGACGCTCGTCGCCTTTCACAACATCGTGCGCCAGGCGACCGCGCTCCCGGAGTACCTCCGCAATCCCGACCTCGCGTTCCTCTCTCCGGCGCAGCGGCGGCAGCTCGAACCGGAACGCAACACGTACGCGAACCGGTTCCCGAAGGAGGTGCTGCCCGCGCTCTCGATCGATTACGAGTTCCAGCGAAAGCTCGTGAAGGCGCTGCACGAGGGCGGCGTGCCGATCGTGACGGGCACGGACGTCTCCTGGCTGGGCGTTCCCGGATTCAGCCTGGTCGAGGAGGTCGAGAACCTTCGCGATCTCGGCTTCACGCCGTTCGACGCGCTCAAGGCCGCGACGTCCGACTGCGCCCGATTCCTGAAGCGGGAGGGCGAGTTCGGGACGATCGCGCCAGGGCGGCGCGCGGATCTCGTGCTCCTTCGCCACAATCCGTTGGACGACGTCCGCAACCTGCGCGGACTGACGGGCGTCATGGTGAGCGGGAGATGGATCCCGAGCGAGGAACGCCGGCGGCTCCTCGCCTCCATTCCGGCGTCCTACCGTGACGGCGTCGACAGCCTGACCCGACGAGCGGAGACCGACCTGCCGGGCGTCGAGAAGTACCTGGCGGAAAACGATCCGCTCGGCTTGACCGCGTCGGCGGTCCTCGCGCGGCTCGCCGCTTCCGGAGGACCGGGACGGGTCGTGGAAGTGCTTCGGCGTTCGCATCAGCGCAATCCGCGCTCGCGACTCACGGAAGAAGAGACGATCAACCAGCTCGGCTATCAGCTGCTCGCCGAAAAGCAGTCGCAGACGGCGATCGAGGTTTTCCGACTGAACACCGAGCTCTACCCGAAGTCCGGCAATGCCTTCGACAGCCTCGCCGAGGCGTATCTCGGGATGGGCAACAAGGATCTCGCGCGAAAGTTCTACCGGCGGGCGCTCGAGGTCCAGCCGGGTTATCCGAACGCCCGTGCGGCGAAGAAACTCCTCGAGTCGAGCCTCGAGTAGCGTTGGCAACTCCCATGACTTCCCTTGCGCGAATCGAAGACTTCGAGGTCGGGCAGCATGCCCCCGCGCGGCATCGGCTCGAGATGGACGCCTGGATCGAGAACGAGGCGGGTGAACGAGTGATCGAAGGCGTGTGCGAGGCGGGGCTTCTGCCACTCGAGTGAAGCTCGACGATCGAAGTCGGCTGTCTCCGAAACTAGAATCCGTGGGATGTCTCGCCGGGGCTCTGGTTTCCTGCTGGCGCTGCTCGGGCTCGCGGCGGCCGGCGGCGCTACCCGCACTGCGCCGTTTCGTCCGCCGCGGATCATCGATCTGGGGTCCGGGCACACGCCGGCCGCCCTTGCCATAGCGGATTTCGACGGGGACGGCAGACTCGATCTGGCGGTGGGAAGCGACGGCGCCGACGACGTCACCATCTTTCTCGGCGACGGCCGCGGCGGCCTCCGGAGAGCGGTCGCTTACCCCGCGGGGCCCAGCCCGACGGAAATCGCGGTCGCCGACTTCGATCGCGACGGGAAGCTCGACATGGCGATCGCCAACCACGGCACGCCTCGCGTGACCGTCCTGCTCGGGGACGGCAAGGGCGGTTTCCGCCCGGCGCCCGGCTCGCCGCTCGCCGTGAACAGCCGGCCGCATCCGCACACGATCGGCGCGTGCGACGCGGACGGAGACGGTCGCCTCGATCTGGTCATCGACAGCTGGGGCGAGAACCGGTTCACACTCCTTCGCGGGGACGGGAAAGGCGGCTTCGCCGTGCCCGGGACCACCATCGAGGCGGGGCGCAAGCCATACCGAAACCTCCGGCTCGCCGACCTCGACGGCGACGGCCGCTGCGACATCGTCGCGCCGAACATGGTCGAGCGCGCCGTCACGATCCTCTCGGGCGACGGGCGAGGCGGCTTCCGCGGGGCCGAGCGCCCTCCGGTTCCGGCAGGGCCTTCCCCGTTCGCCGTCGCCGTGGCGGACGTCAACCGCGACGGGAAGCCGGATCTCGTCGTCGCCAATTACTCGGGACAGATCGACGACGCTTCGGGCGACGGCCTCACGTTCCTTCTGAACGAGGGTGCGGGGCGCTTTCGACTCGGACCGAAGATTCCGACCGGCCGCGGCTCAGGTGACGTCGCGACCGGAGACGTGGATGGCGACGGTTACGCAGATGTCGTGACCGCGAACGCGGGAACGAACGATCTCACCGTGGCATACGGCGGTCCCGATGGACTCTCGCCGTCCCGGACCGCGACTGTCGCGTTCGGCGGGCGCGGTACGTTCCGGGTCCGGCTCGGCGACTTCGACGGGGACGGGCGCGCCGACGCGGTCACGGCGAACTCGGAAAGCCACTCGATCTCGGTGCTGCTGACGCGCTGAACGAACGTCCTACCGCCGGATCCAGAGCTCCTCGTAGTTGATCATGGGGCTCGTCTGTCCGACATTGTGGAATCCCTCCACCTCGGGACGGGCGAACGCGTAGACCTGGTCGTGGAAGAGAGGCAGCAGCAGTGCTTCGCGGGCCACGAGCTCTTCGACCTTCCGGTAAAGCGAATGCCGCGCGCGCGGGTCAGTCTCCGCCCTTCCCTGTTCGATGAGCGCGTCGAGCTCGGCGTTTCCCATGAAGCGGCCCAGAATTCCCGCAGTCGAGTGGAGGACGCTGTAGACGAACGTGTCGGCGTCCGGGTAATCAGCGCCCCACCGTCCGACGACGAGATCGGCGTCTCCGCGGCGATTGAGGTCCAGGTACTCGGCCATAGTCTTGTTGGCGGGCTTCAGCACGAAACTCATCTGCCGGAACGCTTCGGTCACCTCGAGAGCGAACGCGGAGAGCTCGCCGAAGAAGATCGGGTGCGTGGCGACCGAGAGCTCGACCGTTTCGCGCGACACCGTGGCCTGCACGGACGTGTCCGTCGGGGCCCCGCCCGGCGTCGCCCCCGATTCTTTTTTGTTGGCGGAATACCCGAGAAGTCCCGGCGGGATCAATCCGTGCGCGGGAATGGCCAGGCGGCCGAGCGTGCGGCGCACGAGGGCCGGCACGTCCACGGCGTGGATCAGGGTCCTGCGCACGGCGGGGTCCTGCAGGACTCCCCGATGGCAGTTGAAAGCGGCGAAATAGGTCTGGAGCTTGGGACCTTCGCGGTACCCCGAAGCGAACCGGGGATCGTGGCGAAGCGCCTCCACGTCGGCCGGCAGGAGATCGAGGGCCACGGAGAGCCTGCCTGCCTCGAAGTCCTCGCGAACTTCTTCCGCGGATGAGCCGAAACGGAAGACGACGCCCTCGCTCCGCGGATACCCCTCCCGCCAGTAGTGCGGGTTCCGCTCGAGCTCGAGCCTGCGGCCGGGCTCGAAGCTGACGACGCGGAAGGGACCCGTTCCGACGGCGTTGTCGCGCCAGCTCGATCCGATCGTGCCTGTACCTTCCGGAACGATCCCGACTCCGCTGTAGGAGATCAGCGCCGGGAAGAACGAGACCGGCTGATCGAGGTCGATGAAGAACTCCATCGGCGAGACGATGTGGAACCCTTCGAGGTCGGTGCCCTCGCCGTCGAGCAGCTTCCGCGCCCCGCGGATGGGGACCAGCTGCCAGCGGTTGTCGCTCTGCGGGTTGGCGAGGAGCCGCTCGAACGAGTAGCGCACGTCTCTCGCGGTCAGCCGCCGCCCGTCATGAAAGCGCACGCCGGGCCGCAGCTTGAATCGGAAGCGCGTGCCTTCGTTCTCGATGGAAAAGCTCGCAGCGAGCCAGGGCACGATCCGCGTGCCGTCGAGGGCGTACGTGAGCGTCTGGTAAATCGAAGGAAAGATCTCCGCCTGCTCCACGGTGCCCGAGAGAGACGGATCGAGGCTGCGCACGATGCCGGCGATCGGCACCTGCAGAATTCCGCCGCCAGCCTGCCGGGCCGCGGTCGGGGACTCCGCCGGCGCTTCGGCCTTCCCGAGCTCGGCATAGTTGACGTAAGGCGCGGTGCTGTGGAGCTGGAGCCCGCGAAGCGCCGGACCTCCGATGCGGTAGTCGACGTCGTGGAAGAGCGGAACGAGCACCGCCGAGTCGACGACCAGGTGCTCGAATTTCCGGTAGAGGCTCTCGCGCGCCGCGGGGCGGGCCTCCGCCCGCGCCTCCTCGAGAATCGCGTCGGCTTCCGGCGAAGAGAAGTAGCTGCGCAGGCGGCCGTTCCTGGAGTGGAAGAGCGTAAAGGTGAAGTTGTCCGGATCGTCGTAGTCCGCGATCCAGCGCCCCAGCCAGAGGTCGAATTCCTTCGCTTCGTGCCAGGCGTCGATGAACTCGGCCATCGTCTTCGTGGCCACCTCGACCTCGACGCCGAGCTCCGCCCACGTCTGGAGGAGCGCCCTCGTGAGTCCGGCGTACTGGTTCTGCAGGATCGGGTGCACGGCGGCCTTGAGCTTCTGCGGCAGAGAGAACCCGGATGAGCGGATCATCTCGATCGCCTTCTCCCTCGGCACGTGGGGGTGGCGGCGTCCCGGGTCATGGCCCAGGATCCCCGGCGGCAGAAGCCCGGTCGCGGGCAGCGCGAATCGTCCCAGCGCTCCCCAGACGATGTCCTGCGCGCGGGAGGCGCTCCCGAGGGCGACGCGCAGCGCGGCGTTCGACCCCGCGGCGGTCTGCGAGTTGAAGAGAGCGAAGTAGCTGTTCTTCTTGGGCGTCTCGACGAGGCCGGCGCGGAAACGCGGCTCGCGCAGGACCGCTTCGAGGTCTTTCGGGAGCAGGTCGCGCGCGAGGTCGAGCTCGCCCGAACGAAGACCCGCGGCGATCGCGGCGGCCGAGAGGGTCGCTTTGAACTCGATGCGGTCGATCCGCGGCGGCTCCCTCCAGAAGCGGGGGTTGCGCTCGAGGACGGCGCGGTCGGGGGTGTGGACCACCGTCTGGAAAGGCCCCGTGCCCAGGAGCTTCTCCGGACCGGCCTCTCCCGACGGCGGCGCGAGGACGATCGACGTCCGTCCGTCGGTCAGGAGCGAGGGAAAAATGGGCAGCGGGTCCTTCAGCCCGATCTCGATCTCCAGCTGGGACGGCGTCGCGATCCCGTCGATGCCGCCACCGTCCGCCTTGCCATCCAGATACTCCGCCACGCCGCGAATCGCGGCGAACGCGGCCGGCATCGCGTCGCGGGAGAGCCGGATGGACCGTTCGAGCGACGTCTTGACGGCCGACGCGGTGAGCGGAGTTCCGTCGGAAAAGACGACGCCGGGACGGAGGTGGAGGCGCACCATTCGCGCCTCGTCCTGGAGGGACCAACGGTCGCAGAGGAGCGGCGCGAGGTTCCCCTGCGTGTCGGTGGTGACGAGCGTCTCGAACACGTTGGCGAGCACCTCGTGCTCCTCCGTGGTCGCGTACGTGCCTGTCTCGACCGCCGCGACAGGGTTGGACATCGCCACGACGACGGTGCCGCCTCTGGCGATCTCATCGCTGGCGGCCTTCTCCCGCGGCGCGAGCGTTTCGAGCTCCGTCTGGTACGCCGCGGCCTGCTGGTACTCGCCGCGGAGGTTCGCTACCGCGGCGGCGAGGGCGAGAAGCTTCGCGAGACGGTCGGACTCCGCGGCCCCCGCCGCGGAAGAGCGCGCCGCTTCCAGCCCTCGGTCGATCCAGCGCCGCGCGTCATCGATCCGGCGGGCCTGCCACGCCGTCTCGGCCGCAAACAGCATGGCGCCCACCGCCGGGCCCGGTTTTCCTCGAGCCGAAAGCGCCTTCGCGGCGGCTTCGGCCTCCCGCAGAGCGGCGTCCACGTTGCCCGCCATGCGCTGACCTTCGGCGAGCAGCAGCCGGGTCTGCCCCTCGAGCGAAGGGTCTCCCGCCCACTCCTCGTCCTCCAGATATTCGAGCGCGATCTTCGACACCCGAATGGCTTCTTCGGGGCTGAACGTGTCGAGCGATTTCTGTGCGAGCTTCAGCCCGTACTCGACGGTCTTGTCCGGGACGTCCGCCTGGGAGAAATGGTGGACGAGCTCCGGATAGATCCGTTCGAGGCGCCCGGCGGACCGCTTCTCGATGAGCTCCGCGTACTTGCGGTGCAGGGAGCGGCGCTTGCGGCGGGAAAGGGCCGCGTAAAGGACGTCGCGGACGATGCCGCTCGTGAACGTCAGCCGATCGCCGCGCGATTCGCGCTCCTCTTCGAGGATTCCGTCGCGCAGCAGCTTGTCGAGGTCGTCGTCCAGGTCCCGCGAGCGCTCGGCGTCGACGAGCGTCTCGAGATCGCGCGCGTCGAACGTCTTGCCCAGCACGG
>DASQJK010000100.1:0-4041 GCA_035631095.1 Thermoanaerobaculia bacterium | reverse complement strand
GTGCAATCGTGGGCGATGTGGCTGTAAGACATGAAATAGCCGTCGTCTCCGATCACCGTCTGTCCGTTACCCGTCGTCGTTCCCCGGTGGGCCGTCATGAACTCACGGAAGACGTTGCGGGCCCCCACGACGAGCCGCGTCGGTTCGCCGTGGTACTTGAGGTCCTGCGGCTCCTGGCCGAGGACCGCGTGCGGGAAGATGCGGTTGCCCTCGCCGAACTCCGCGGGACCGGACAGATGCGCGTGCGCGCCCACTCGCGTGCCGCGTCCGAGCTTCACGTCCCGCTCGATGACGGCGTAGGGCCCGACCTCCACGCCTTCCCCGAGAACGGCGCCGTGCGAAACGATCGCCGTAGGATGAACGGCGACGCTCATGGCCGGTCCACCACGGCGGAGGTCAGCTCCGCCTCCGCGCAGAGAGCGCCTTCCACTTTCGCCGTCACCCGGCACTTCGTGAGGCGTGTCTTGAGCGAGACGATCTCCGCTTCGATACGGAGCTGGTCGCCCGGCACGACCGGACGCCGGAATTTGCAGCGGTCGACGCCCGTCAGGTAGAGAAGCTTGCGTTCCGTGTCGGGTATCGCGTTCATCAGTCCGACGCCCGCGACCTGAGCCATGGCTTCGACGATCAGAACTCCGGGCATCACCGGATTGCCGGGGAAGTGTCCCTGGAAGAACTCCTCGTTGAAGGTGACGTTCTTGATTCCGACGACCCGCTTTCCGGGCTCGATCTCGAGGATGCGGTCCACGAGCAGAAAGGGATACCGGTGGGGAAGAATCTTCAGGATGTCGGTGATTCCGAGTTGCGGCACGCTAGCTTCCCTCCTTGCCCCGACCGCCGGCCGCGCGCTCCAGCGCTTCCAGCCGCCGGACGAGCTCCGGCAGCCGCGCCAGGAGCGCCGCGCTTTTCAGAAAGCTCCGATGAGGCGCCGCCGGCATCCCGGAGACGACCGCCCCGGCCGGCACGGTTGCCCGCGAGGCGATCCCCGCCTGCCCCGTGAGCGTCGCGCGAGGGCCGATTTCGGCATGGTCGCCGATCCCCACCTGGCCCGCGAGCGTCACCCCGGCGCCGAGCCGCGACGAGCCCGCGATCCCCGCCTGCGCGCAGAGGATCGAGCTCTCCCCGACCACGACGTTGTGCCCCACCTGGACGAGGTTGTCGATCTTGGTCCCGCGCCCGATCACCGTCTCGCCGAAGGTGGCGCGATCGATCGTCGAATTGGCGCCGACCTCCACGTCATCCTCGACGCGGACGATGCCCCTCTGCGGGATCTTGCGGTGTGCGGACCCGTCCCACGCGTATCCGAAGCCGTCGGAGCCGATCACGGCGCCCGCGTGAAGGATGCATCGGTCGCCGACCCGGCAGCCGGCGAGAACCGACACGTTCGGATGGAGCCACGTGTCCGCTCCGATCTCAGCATTGGGCCCGACGAACGCCCCCGCGGAGATCACCGAGTGAGCTCCGATCCGAGCGCCCGGGGAGACCGTGGCTCCGGCCGCGATGGAGACTCCCTTGCCGACGCGGGCGCCCGCGGCGACGTGAGCGCGGGGCGAAACGCCGGGACGGGGACGCGGCTGACGCGAGACCAGAGCGGACCAGACGGCGAACGCCGCCGGCGCATTTTCGACCACCACCGCCGGCCGTCCCCCGGCCGCCGCTTCCGCCGGCACGATGAGGGCGCCGGCGCGGCTCGCGGCCGCCTGGCGTTCGAGCCGGGCGTCGGCGACCCACGAGAGATCCGCGGCCGAGGCGCGCTCGAGCGATTCGACTCCGGCAAGGCGGATACCGGGATCTCCGACGACCCGGCCGCCCACGGCTCGGGCTACCTCGGCGAGCGTAAAAAAACGGCCGCGGGGCTCTCTCGCCCTGCGGCCGTCTTCTCCCGGACGCCCCCTCGACGCGCGTTTCACCGAGAGGGAGTGTAGCCCGGCTACTGCTTTTTCGGAGCGGGCGTCGCGCGCGGCGCGGGCGGCTTGGACGCCTGAGCGGCCGTGCCGGACGGCGCCGCATTCGACGCGGCCGGCTTCGGCAGCGCGACCGTCGTGTTGATGCGCTTCAGGACCTCGTCGGTCACGTCGGCCGCCGGGTCCGCGTAGATGATTCCCGAGCGGGCGTCCAGAACGACGGCATACTTCTTCTCGGCGAAGAAATCCTTCACGACCGGTCCGATGCGGCCTTCGAGCGCGCCCATCTCCTTGCGCTCGGCTTCCTGGAGGTCCTTCTGGGCGTCCTCCTGCATCCGCTTCCAGGTCTTCTGCTTGTCGTCCGCCTGCTTCGAAAGCGCCTCGCGCTTGTCCTCCGGCATCGACTGGCCCTGGTCGTTCAACTTCTGGACGAGGTCCCGGGCTTCTTTCTCGACCTTGTCGAGCTCGTCCTTCTTCTGGTCGGCGAGCTTCTTCAAGCGGCCGTAGGCCTCTTTTCCGGGCGCGGACTCGAGCGCCAGCCGCTGCGAGTTGATGATGGCAACCGATCCGGCCGCCGGAGCGGACGCGGGCGCCGGAGACCCTGTCTGGGCCGTCGCGAGGGCCGCCACACCGGCTGCCAGGATCGACAGGGCAAAGCGTTTCATTCGTAGCTCCTTACGTAGTCTTGCGGGAAAGCGGGAAATATTAACAGAACTCCGGAAACCGAGAACAGGACCGAAAAGGGCCAAATTCCGATGACTCAGAACGTCCTTCCGATCGAGAAGTCGAATCCCCGCTTCTTGTCCTTGTAGGCGGTCAGAGGGAACCCGAACTGGTCGATGGGGCTCTTCGGGTTGAGGTTGAACGAGTAGATGAAGCGCAGCGGGGCCTGGAAGATGGGCAGGAAGATCCGCATCTCGATGCCGACGGAGCTTCGCAGGTCGCGGAAGCTGATGTTCTGCGACTCATGGAACGAGTTCCCCAGGTCTCCGAACGCGAGGAGTTTCGCGGGTCCGAGCGAGGCGAAGATGTACTCGGCGTTGACGACGAAATACTTGTTTCCGCCCAGGATCCGGCCGTCCGCGTCCGTGAAGACTCTCTGGTCCTTGTCGAGGGGGATGACCGCGCCCGCGCGGTAGCCGCGGAGACTCTGCTCGCCGCCGAGCTGGAAACGCTCGTAGATGGGAACGATCTGTCCTCCGTAGGGGTGGACGTATCCGGCTTCGCCGTTGATCGCGAGATAGGAGCGGCGAGGGAAGCGGATCGGTATGTAGATCGAGCCGCCGGCGAGCGGCTTGAGGAAGTCCGTGTTGCCCCCGAGGTAGGTGCCTGCGACCTGCGTCGTGAGGTAGAAGCGGTGTCCCGCGTTCGGGTCGAACGGATCGTTGCGGTTGTCGTAGCGGTATCCGGGCGTGAACGAAGACGTCGTGCCGAGCACCTGAGTCAGCTTCACGGGCGGGCCGGGCTGGCCCGGCGGCAGCGGCGCTCCCGTGACGGGAAAGTTCGACTTGACGTCTTCGTACTGGTAGAGCACGGACCAGCTGTCGAAGAGGCCCAGCCCCTTACCGTAGAAAGCAGTGCCGCCCGTGCGCCGTTCGTCGATGTTCAGGTACGTCACGTCGCGCTTGAAGACCGACGTCCCGACGGTCTGGTTCCGATCCATGAACCAGGGGACGGTGTAAGAGAGGTCGTAGTAGTTGGAGATCTTCCCGACCTGCGCCGAGGCACCCAGCACCTCCCCTCGTCCGAGGAAGTTGCGCGTCTGGAAGGAGAACTGCCCGAAGAAACCATCGAGCGCCGAGTAGCCCGCCCCGAACTGCACCTCGTTCTTCGAAGTCTCCGTGCCTTTGAGGGTGAGGTCGACCTTCTTCTCTTCGACCCGGACTTTGAAGTCCGGCTCCTCGCCAACCTTGAAGTAGCCGAGCTGCTGGAGCTTCTGCAGGCTCTTCTTGACCGACTCCATGTTCATCACGTCGCCCTCGTCGAGGGCGAACTCGCGGCGGATCACCTTGTCGCGAGTTGTCGTGTTGCCCTGGACTTCGAGGCGGCCCAGGTAGAACTTGTCGCCTTCGAAGAGACGCAGCTCGACGTCCACCTTGTGGTTCCCGACCTCCTTGTACGTCGGATCGGCGAACCA
>DASQJK010000099.1:0-2679 GCA_035631095.1 Thermoanaerobaculia bacterium | reverse complement strand
CGTTGGCACACGGCCGTGTCTGCTCGTAAAACGTCATCGTTTCCTCGCTTTCGTTCCCGCCGGCGGCGCCCCGGGCGGGACCAGGTAGTGAAGGAGCTCCCGCTCGCAGCGGTCCCGGTACTTCGAGAAGGTCGCTTCCGGGTCTTTCTCCGCGAGCCACTGCAGCATCAGTCCGTCGAAGATCGCGCGAAGGGTCGACGCCGTCTCGGCCGAGTCGCCCACGCGGAAGGCGCCGCGGCGCATCCCTTCCTCGACGATGCCGCGGTCGATCTCGGCGCACCCGGCGTAAAACCGCTCGTCGATCTGCCGGAAGGACTCGCGCCTCGCGGCGAGCCCGCAGAAGTCCACGTAAGCGCGGAAAAAAGCGCGGTTCTTGGAGGGCGACGGGAAAATGAGAGAAACGAGCGCGCGGACCTTCTCCACGGGGTCGTCGGCGCCGGCGACCGCTTCGCGCATCCGCTCGTGGATCGAGTCGATCATCCAGGAGAAGAGCTCGCGGAACAGGTCTTCCTTCGAGTCGAAGTAATAGAGGGTCACACCTTTGGAGACGCCGGCCCGTGCGGCGATGTCGTCGAGCGTCACGTTGGAGAATCCCCGCTCGGCCACCTCGCGAAACGCCGACTTCAAGAGCGTCTTGCGCCGCTCCGCCTCGCTCGCCGGGGCGATCCGTGACATGAGCCGAGATTAACTGACCGGTCGGTCAGAACGCAAGACGCAAACGCACCGGCTCCGGTTAGAGTGCACGCGTGCAGGTACACCTTCTCTACTTCGCGACGTTTCGCGACGTATCGGGCCGGGACCGCGAGGACCGCCAGGTGCCGGCGGGAGCGCGGGTTGCGGACCTCTGGGACGAGCTCGTCAGGGAAATGCCCGGCCTGGCACGGACCGGCCTGACGCCGCCCGCAGCCGTGAACCGCGAATACACGGGTGCGGAGACGCGCCTCCGCGAGGGCGACGAGGTCGCGTTCCTCCCGCCCGTCGCGGGCGGCTGACCCAGGCCCGTCCCGCCATCCACGCGGCATGCACCTGACCCGCGATCCGATCGACGTCGCGGCGCTCCTCTCGTCGGTGCGGCCCTCCGACGGCGGGGTCTGTCTCTTCCTCGGCGTCGTCCGCAACGAAAACGCGGGTCGTTCGACGACGAGGATCGAGTACGAGGCCTACGGCCCCATGGCCGAAGACGAGCTCGCGCGGATCGCCCGCGGCGTCGAGCTCGAGTGGCCGGGAGTGCAGGTCCGCGTGCGGCACCGCGTGGGCTCCCTCGAGGTCGGCGAAGCGTCCGTCGCGATCCTCGCCTGCGCCCCGCACCGCGCCGACGCCTTCGCGGCGTGCCGGGCGGCCATCGACCGGATCAAGAGCACGGTGCCCATCTGGAAGAAAGAGTTCCATCCGGACGGCAGCTCGGACTGGGTGGATCCCACGCGCGGAGGGGTGACGGGTCACAGCTGACAGGGGATGGCAGAGACCTCATCGCTGATAGCTCACAGCTGATAGCTTTCCTTCAATGTCCGTCGCAAAACTGATCGGGCCAGACATCGAGGAGCTCATCCGCGAAAGTCCGGCGGAGCTCGCGGCCGCGGTCGCGGACCTTCATCCGGCGGACCTGGCGGAGCTCCTCGAAGACCTGCCGCGCGAAGACCGCGTTCTCCTCTTCGAAGCGCTGCCCGCCGACCAGGGCGCCGCCGTGCTCTCGGAGCTCAAGGGGGAGACGCTTCGCCTGATCCTCCACGAGGCGTCGCCGGAAAAGCTCGGGCCGGAGCTCGACCGGCTCCCGGCGGACGAAGTCACCTTCCTCCTCGAGCACCTCACTCAGCGCCAGCGCGAAGCCCTCCTGGCGAAGATGTCGCCGCGCGACGCCGCCGAGGCCGAGCGGCTCCTTCGCTACGCGCCTCGCACCGCCGGCCGTCTCATGTCGGAGAAATTTCCGAAGATCCGCGGCGCGTGGACCGCCGCCGAGACCCTCGAGCACCTGAAAAAGATCGACCCCGAGGTCGAGACCGTCCAGAGCCTCTACGTCGTCGACGACCACGATCACCTCGTCGGCTACGTCTCGCTTCGGCGTCTCCTCCCCGCTCCCCCGGGCAAGCGGATCTCCGAGCTCATGGAGAAGGCGGTGAAGACCGTCCACACGGACACGCCCCAGGAAGAGGTCGCACGGCTCGTCTCCAAGTACGACGTGCACGCGATTCCGGTCGTCGACGACGCGAACCGGCCGCTCGGGATCGTGACCGTCGACGACGTCATCGACGTGCTCGTCGAGGAGCAGACGGAGGACATGCTGCACCTCGCCGGCGCACCGGTCGGAGACGAGGCGACGGACAGCTACTTTGCGAGCAAGCCCTGGCGCAACGTGCGCGCCCGTTTCAACTGGCTGCTGCTTCTCTTCGTGACGGAGACTCTGACCGGGACGGTGCTCCGCCACTTCGAAAGCGAGCTCGCCAAGGTCGTAGCCCTCGCGTTCTTCATCCCGCTCTTGATCGGAACGGGCGGGAACTCCGGCTCGCAGACCGTGACGACCATCGTGCGCGGCCTCGCCGTGGGCGAGATCCGTCTGCGCGACTTCTGGCGGGTCGTGCTGCGCGAGGCGGCAAGCGGGCTCGCGCTCGGGATCCTCCTGGGGCTGATCGGCTTCGGCCGCGCGCTCATCTGGAGCCCCAACATGCCCCTGGCGATCACCGT
>DASQJK010000098.1:0-7711 GCA_035631095.1 Thermoanaerobaculia bacterium | reverse complement strand
GCGCGCGACGAGCGCCGTGATGTTGTCCTCGCCTCCCCGCTCGTTCGCCAGATCGATCAGGCCCCGCACACACGACTGGAGGTCCGGGTTCTCGAGAGCGCGGGCGAGCTCCGGCGCCGCGACTTTCTCCGACAGACCGTCGGTGCAGAGGAGGAGGGTGTCGCCCTCCTCGAGCTCGACGGCGTCGAGCGCCACTTCGACCTGCTTCTTGCGCCCGATGGCCTGGAGGATGACGTTCCGGTACGGGGACTGCTTCGCTTCTTCCTCGCTCAGCGCTCCCGAGGTGACGAGCGACTGGACGAAGGACTGGTCCCGCGTCACCTGGCGGATGGCGCCGCGGCGGAAGACGTAAGCCCGGGAGTCGCCGACGTGCGCGAGGATCGCGCGGTTGCGGCACACGACCGCCGCGGTCAACGTCGTTGCCATGCCCTCGAGGCGCGGATCTTCGTGGGCCTTTTCCCACACGGTGCGGTTGACGTGTTCGACGGCCGCGCCGAACATGGCGCGCCGCGGACAGCTCTTCGCCTGTTCCTCCATCTCTTCGGCGAGGCTCGAGAGCGCAAGAGCGCTCGCGACCTCTCCCGCACGGCGCCCGCCGACGCCGTCGCAGACCGCGAGAAGCACTCCGAGGTCCCCGATCGGGAGGTCCTCGAGAGCAGCGGGATCGATGCCCTTTCCGGTCGAGAGGTCGACGATGCCCAGGTCGTCTTCGTTTCTCGAGCGCTTCCTCCCGCGGTCGGTGAGGCCGAATGCCGTCAGCTTCATGCTGCCACTCCCGAGCACGTCTCGCGCCATGCGGCACCTCGCTTGCATGGCGCGGAACGCATCGGGGATTCTTAACGCACAAACCACAAAACACGGGAAGCAAATGGACATGAAACGGGTCCGGCTTGCGCTCGTCTCGGTTGCATTCCTGGCATTCGCGTTCCCGGCAGGTGCCCAGATACCCGGGACGATCGAGACGCTCGGCTCCGGCGGCTCGCCGCGCCAGGTGTTCGCGCACCGGTCGGATGTCTTCCTCGGGGCCGGCTCCTCGGCGACCCCGTGTCAGTCGTTCGACTTTCTTTCCGACGGGACGTACTACTTTCAGGTGACGGACCTGACGGGCGAGCGGCTCCTCTCGACCGAGCCGGTCTCCGCGCGGAGGTTCACCGTGTCCCACGGCGTCATCGTGACGGATCCCGCTCCGCCTCACGCTCTGGGAGCCGCGACCGCGTGCGGTTCGGGATCGATCTCCCTCATGCCGTACTCCGACGCCGGGCCGAGTCAGGCGGCGTACCTCGTCTGGATCACTCCGGCTTCGCACTTCGACGGCGACCCGAACGTGATCGATCCCGTGTGCGGCGACGGATGCTTCCACGGCTTCCGCTCCGAGTTTTCGCGCGTGCTCGCGTTCCGCGTGGAGGACAAGCGCAACTGCCAGCCGACGTTCTGCGCCTCCGGGATCAAGTTCGCGGACGCGAACGGAAACGGGGTTCGGGACAATGGTGAATCGGGGCTTTCCGGAGTGGAGATCGACTTCGACCCGGGAACCGGGGTCGTTCTTTCCGGACTCACCGCCGGGGACGGCTCTTATCGCGTGTGCGGGCTCACCCACGACGCGACCTATCGAGTCACCGAGCGTCCTCCCCTCGGGTACGCGCAGACGGGGCCGCTCGACCACCGCGTGTCGCGCCGCGTCGTCGCCCGCGACCTCGGCTATTTCATCGAGTTCTGCGACTCCGACGTGACCGGGCTCGACTTCGGGAACCAGCTGATCCCCAACGCGGTCGGCGGCATCAAGTTCGAAGACCTGAACGCCAATGGCGTGCGCGACCCGGGAGAGCCGCCCATGGCCGGGGTCACCATCAACCTGCTCCCCGGCACTCCCGCGAATCCGGGTCCGAGCCGGACGACGACGACGGACGCCTCGGGCAATTTCCTCTTTACCAACGTGACTCCGGGAGCCTTCTTCCTGGTCGAAGCGGTTCCCGCCGGGTTCACGCAGACGACACCGGCGAACGGCGTGATCACGGGAACGCTCGCGCAGGGTGGCAGCTTCCTCACCGCGGTGTTCGGGAACTTCCGCGGCGTATTGACCGGCACCATCTCGGGTCTCAAGTTCCTCGACGTCAACGGAAACGGCGTGCAGGACCCGGGTGAGACCCCGCAGGCAGGCGTGACCTTCACGATCTCGGGGCCGACCGGGTTCGCGCCGCGCACCGCCGTCTCCGGACCGGACGGCCGCTTCACATTCCAGAACGTTCCGTTCGGGACGTACACCGTCACTGAAACAGTGCCGTCCGGGTTCCGGCAGACGGCGCCGCCGGCGCCTGGCACGGCCACGGCGACGTTGAACGTCGGAACTCAGACCGTGTCCAACCTCGTCTTCGGGAACCAGGCGCTCGCCGCGCCCGCGTCGATTTCAGGGACGAAATTCCTCGACGCGAACGGGAACGGAGTGCGGGACCCGGGCGAGACGGGCACCGCAGGGGTCACGATCCGCCTGCAGGGGACCACGCCGGGAACGGGAACGGGCGTCCAGACGGTCACGGCGGCGGACGGGAGCTTCACGTTCACCGGCCTCGTTGCGGGAACCTATGTCGTCTCGGAGGTCGTTCCCGCGGGCTTCGTGCAGACGCTGCCGGGAGGCAACGGCAACGTGACCGTCACCGTCGCGGCGGGCGAGAACCGGGGCGGCATCCTCTTCGGCAACCAGCCGTCTCCGTCGGGGGCGGTGCCGGGATCGATTGCCGGCCTGAAGATCCTCGATTTCAACACCAACGGGATCATCGACGGGATCGACCGGCCGCTCGAGGGAATCGTCTTCGTCCTGACGGCCGCGGATGGAACGACCGTGCAGGCGACCTCGGGCCCCGACGGCACGTTCAAGTTCTCGAACGTCGCGCCGGGGACATACGTGCTCTCCGAGATCCTGCCGTCGGGATTCGCCCAGACCTTCCCGGGGACTCCCGACGCGCCCCAGACCTACACGATCGTTCTCGGGTCCGGACAGAACCTGACGGGATTCCTCTTCCTGAACAAGTGTTGATCGATGAAGCGCGCACGCGCGGAGGCCTGACGATGTCGAAATCGCATTGGGGTGTTCTCGGGTTGGGGATCGTGCTGACGCTCGGCGCGGCCACGCTCGGGGCGCAGCCGGCGACCGAAGTGAGCGACCGGGTCTCGCAGCCCGCCGCGCTGAAAGGCGAGTTTTACATCGGCCCGCACATAGGGATGACCTTCTTCGGGCACAAGGACGTCTTCTGCCGCTGTGACGTCGACGAGAACGATTTCGTCTTCCTCGGCGGCCGAATGGGTTACATGATCACGAACAACCTCGCCGTCGAGGCGACGGGGCAGTTCACGCGGCCCGACCGCGTCCCGAGCTACTGGGAGCTCACGGTCGGCGGGCTGTGGGACTTCACGCCGCGGCTTCCTGGCTGGAACACATACGTCGCCGCGGGCGGCGGCGCGAGCCGTCCCCGGCCTTACTTTCGCGGGAAAGGCGTCGCGATCGCATACCTCGCCTTCGGTTCCGAGTACCGGTTCAACAAGCTCATCGGAATGCGGCTCGAAATGAAGGGGCAGTACAACTTCCGCTCGACGCTCTCCGACGAGTTCGGTCCGTTCGAGCAGGCCGGCCGGCTCGACCTGCAGCCGAACATCGGGGTGCTCTTCCGCTTCGGAGGAAGCGCGCAGCCCGCCGTCGTGACTCCTCCGCCGGCGCCGCCGGTGGCCCCGCCGCCTCCGGCTCCGCCCGAGACGCCCGCGGCTCCCGCTCCTGCGCCCGCTCCGCCCGTCGCGCCTCCTCCTCCGCCTCAGCCGACGACCGACACCATCCAGTTCGACCACGGAAAATCGCGCCTGACCAACATCGCCAAGGCGAAGCTCGACGCGGTCGCGCTGCGGCTGCGCGACAACCCGCGAGCGACGTGCGAGATCACGGGATATCCGGACGAGACCGGCGGAGTCCGCGGCGAGTCGCTCGCCCGCCAGCGCGCCCAGAATGCACGGCAGTACCTGATCGACCGCCACGGCATCGATGCGAGCCGGATCACCACGAGAACGGACATGTCGGACCGCAGCAAGCGCGGGCAGGCGGAGATCACGGTGACGTTCAGGAATCCGTAGATAGGTAGATAGAGGAGAGGTGGGCGGCCGCAAGGGCCGCCCCCTTGGTCGTCCTGACCGCCGCGCAACCTGACCGGTCAGTCAGTTGAACGCCACTTTCCTCAACGCTGAAAAGGGCTTACAGTGATCCGTCCATGCCCTCTCCTCCCGAAATTCCGTCCCGCGCTCACGTCGCCTTCCACCTGAACGGCGAGCCCGTCCAGGTCTCCTTCGCCCCCCACAAGACACTCCTCGAAGTCCTCCGCGAGGACCTGCAGCTCACGGGGACCAAGCACGGATGCGAGCTCGGCGAGTGCGGGGCATGCGCCGTCCTCGTCGACGGCCGGCCCGTGCTCTCGTGCCTCGTGCTCGGGCTCGAGTGCTCGGGCCGTGCGGTGAAAACGGTGGAAGGCATGGGATCGGCGGCGGGGCTCCACCCCCTCCAGAAGGCGTTCGCGGACCTGGGGGCCGCGCAGTGCGGCTACTGCACGCCGGGATTCCTGCTCACGGCGCAGGCGCTCCTCGATTCCAACGCCTCGCCGTCTCTGCCGCAGATCCGCGAGGCTCTGGCGGGGAACATCTGCCGGTGCACGGGATACGTGAAGATCTTCGAGGCCGTCGAGCTCGCGGCGGCCTGGATGCGCGGCGAGGAGGCGGCGCCGCGGCGCGAGAGCCTCTATGGCACCGACTTCGACGAGAGCGGGCTCCTGCCCGTGAACCAGCCGGAACCGGTGAATCGGTGACGAGATGACGAAACCGAGGACCCGCGTCGTCGGACGGCCATATCCGAAGGTCGACGCCGCCGCGAAAGTGACGGGGCAGACCCGCTTTGCCGACGATCTCACCCTGCCCCGCATGCTCCACTGCAAGCTCCTGCGCTCTCGCCGGGCGCACGCGAAGCTCGTCCGCGTGGACGCCTCGAAGGCGCTCGCGCTGCCCGGCGTCCTCGCCGTCGCGACGGGCGCCGACCTCCCCATCGCGTTCGGGATCCTGCCCGTCTCTCAGGACGAGCACGCCCTCTGTCTCGACCGCGTGCGCTTCGTCGGCGATCCGGTCGCCGCCGTCGCGGCCGTCGACGAGGACACGGCTGCGGACGCGCTCGCGGCGATCGATGTCGAGTACGAGGACCTCGCCACGATCGACTCGATCGACGCCGCGGTGGCGACCCCGGAGCCGCGGATCCACGACTACGGCGACCGGGACAACTTCCACAAGCTCGTCTCGATGGAGTTCGGCGACCTCGAAGAAGGGTTCGCAAACGCCGACGTCGTCCGGGACGATCTCTTCTTCTACGAAGGCAACACGCACCTGCCGCTCGAGCAGCACGCCGCTCTCGCGGATTTCGGGCCGGACGGCAAGCTGACGCTGTGGAGCTCCACGCAGACGCCGCATTACGTCCACCGCGCGCTCGCGAAGGTGCTCGAGATGCCCGCGGCGCGCATCCGCGTGATCGCCACCCCGAACGGCGGCGGGTTCGGCGGCAAGTCGGATCCCTTCAACCACGAGATCGTCGTGGCCCATCTCTCGCGGGTCACGCGCCGCCCGGTGAAGATCTGCCTGACGCGCGAAGAGGTCTTCTACTGCCACCGCGGCCGCCATCCCACCCTCATGCGGGTGCGCACGGGCGCGAAGCGCGACGGGTCCATCACCGCGATGCACTTCCAGACGGCGCTCGACGGCGGGGGCTACGGCTCCTACGGCGTTGCATCGACGTACTACACCGGCGCGCTCCAGACGGTGACGTACCAGGTCCCCGCGTACCGATTCGACGGCGCCCGCGTCTTCACGAACAAGCCTCCCTGCGGGCCCAAGCGCGGACACGGCACGCCGCAGCCGCGGTTCGCGCTCGAAGTCCAGCTCGACAAGATCGCCGTGGATCTCGGCCTCGACCCCGCCGCGATGCGGCTCGCCCACCTTCAGCCGGCGAACTCACTCACGGCCAACTTTCTGCGCGTCGGCTCCATGGGCCTCGGCCCCTGCATCGAGAAAGTGGTCGAAGCTTCCGGATGGCGTGAGCGGCGGGGCAGGATGCCTCCGGGGCGGGGCCTCGGAATAGCCTGTTCCTCGTACATCTGCGGCGCGGGGCTCCCGATCTACTGGAATTCGATGCCCCAGTCCGGCGTGCAGCTGAAGCTCGACCGCAGCGGCGGTGTCGCCGTGTTCTGCGGCTCGACCGACATCGGACAGGGGAGCGATTCCATCCTCGCGTACGTGGTCGCGGAGGTGCTGGGGATCGACCCGTTCGACATCCGCGTGGTGACCGCGGACACCGACCTCACGCCGGTCGACCTCGGGTCCTACTCGTCGCGCGTCACCCTCATGACGGGCAACGCGGCGCTCCAGGCCGCGGAACGGGCCCGCGAGCTCCTCTCGGCGGCAGTCTCGGAAAAGCTGGGAGTGCCGGGCCCGCGCGTCGCGTTCGCGGAGGGCCGCGTGTTCGACGTCGAAGCGCCGGAGAACGGGTTCGACTTCGCGGACGCCGTCGCGCTCGCGGAGTCGAAGTTCGGGACGCTCGGGACCGTCGGCTCGTACACGCCTCCGCCGTCCGCCGGGCGGTATCGCGGAGCAGGGGTCGGTCCCTCGCCCGCGTACTCGTATTCCGCGGCCGTCCTCGAGGCCGCCGTGGATGCGGAGACGGGGATCTACACCGTCGAGAAGGTCTGGATCGCGCACGACGTCGGCAAGTGCATCAACCCCGTCCTCGTCGTCGGCCAGGTCGAAGGCTCGGTCTACATGGGCCTCGGCGAAGCGATGATGGAAGAAATGGCCTACCGCTCCGGCGTGAACGGAAACGTCGTGCACAAGTTCCCGTCGATGCTCGAGTACAAGAGCCCGACGACGATGGAGATGCCGGAGGTCGTCACGTTCCTCGTCGAGGACCCGGATCCCAACGGCCCCTTCGGCGCGAAGGAGGTCGGACAGGGCCCGCTCCTTCCGATCCCTCCCGCCGTGGCCAACGCGGTCTTCGACGCCGTCGGCGTGCGGGTGGACGAAGTGCCCGTCACGCCCGAGAAGATCCGCAAAGCGCTGCGCGCGAAGGAGCAGGGGAAGACGCCCCGCTACGGCCCCGAAGTCTTCCCCGCGATCCCGTTCCCGGAGCCCGTCCACATTCCGACGCCCGCCGAAGGAGGGGACGGCCGGGCGCGCGACCGCGCGGCGACGGGAGCAGGCGGAGTCCGCGGACCGGTGCTCACCACCCCGTGATCCAACCTTGTCATCCTGAGCGGCGGAGCGAAGGATCTGCCCTGTCGCTCTCAGCGCCGGTCGGTCGTTAGGCCGTGCTGCGGCTTCCGCGCTTCCGCTACCTCTCTCCGACGAGCCTCGCCGAGGCCGTGCGGATGAAGGCCGACGCCGAACCGGGCTCGTCATTCGTCGCGGGCGGAACCGACCTCTATCCCAACATGAAGCGCCGGCAGCAGACCCCGGCCGTCGTCATCGGCCTGTCGCGGATACAAGGGTTCAACGGCGCGCGTTTCGAGGCGGGCGGCGCCTGGCTCGGCGCCGGAGCGATCCTCTCGGACCTCGAGAACGATCCACGCATCCGCTCGGCGTGGCCCGGCCTCGCGCACGCGATCGCGGAGATCTCGACGCCGCCACTGCGCAACATGGGGACCATCGG
>DASQJK010000097.1:0-5007 GCA_035631095.1 Thermoanaerobaculia bacterium | reverse complement strand
CGTCGACCTTTTGATCTGGAGCGGGGGCCTTTGCTGCGGGTGAGTTTGATTCGGATGGGGGAGCGGGAGCACGTGTTGATGATGGCGATGCATCACATCGTCAGCGATGGGTGGTCGATGGGGATTCTGGTGAGGGAGCTGGCGGCGTATTACGAGGAGTTTTCGGGGGGACGGTCGGCGGGGTTGCCGGAGCTTGGGATTCAGTACGCGGATTTTGCGCGGTGGCAGAGGCAGTGGCTGACGGGTGAGGTTTTGGAGGAGCAGCTTTCGTACTGGCGGGGGCAGCTTTCAGGGTTGCCGGTGCTGGAGTTGCCGACGGATCGGCCGCGGCCGCCTGCGCAGAGTTTTCGAGGCGGTCGTGTGACGGCGTCGTTTACGAAGGAGCTGACGGAAAGATTGAGAGAGGTGTCGCGGCGGGAAGGTGCGACGCTTTACATGACGCTGCTGGCGGGGTTTGGGGCGCTGCTGTCGAGGTATACGGGGCAGCAGGACGTGGTGGTGGGTTCTCCGATAGCGGGTCGCAACCGGGGAGAGATCGAAGGGCTGATCGGGTTTTTCGTCAACACGCTGGTGTTGAGGATGGACTTGACGGGGGATCCGAGCTTTCGGGAGCTGCTGGGTCGCGTGCGGGAGGTGGCGCTGGAGGCGTATGCGCACCAGGACCTGCCATTCGAGAAACTCGTCGAAGAGCTCCAGCCCGAACGCACCCTCGGCCAGAACCCCCTCTTCCAGGTGCTCTTCAGCGCCCAGGCCGAGCCGCGCGAGTCGCTCGAGCTCAGCGGTCTCGCGGCTGCGCCCGTGCCGGTCGAGACCAGGACGACTCGCTTCGACCTCGAGGTCTACATCCGGGAAAGCGAGGACCGTGTCGTCTGCTCGTTCATCTATTCGACCGATCTCTTCGACGCGGGGACAATGGAACGGATGCTGGAGCATTTTCAGGTGCTGCTGGAGGACGTGGCGGCTAACTCGGACCGGCGCCTGGAGGAGGTTTCGGTTCTCTCCGACGCGGAGCGCCGAAAAGTGCTGATCGAATGGAACGAAACGGCCGCCGACTATCCCGCAGAGGCGACCGTTCACCAACTGCTGGAAGCGCAGGCGGCCCGGACGCCCGACGCGGTGGCTGTGGTCTCCGGCGCCGAGCGCATGACCTACCGAGAACTGAACGAGCGGGCGAACCGTCTTTCCAGATACCTGAGCCGGCGGGGCATCGGTCCGGAGGTTCCCGTCGGAGTCTGCGTCGAGCGGTCCCTCCAGATGGTGGTCGGTCTCCTGGGAATCTTGAAGGCCGGCGGCGCCTATGTCCCCCTCGATCCGGGTTATCCGAGGCAGCGAGTGGCGTTCATGCTGGAGGATTCCGGTGCGCGTGTCCTTCTCACGCAGCAGCGTCTTCTGGACGGCCTTCCAGACCAGGTCGAGCGGGTGAGTCTCGACGGCCAGTGGGATGAGATCGCCGGGGAGCGCGGCGAGAACCCTGCCAGCGCCGCCGGGCCGCACAATCTGGCTTACGTGATCTACACGTCCGGATCGACCGGGGTTCCAAAGGGAGTCGAGATCGAACATCACAGCACGGTCGCCCTGCTCTCGTGGGCGCGCCAGCTCTTTGGCGGCGCGGAGCTCGGCGGAATGCTCGCTTCAACCTCCATATGCTTCGATCTCTCGGTCTTTGAGCTTTTTGCGCCGCTTGCCTGGGGCGGCAAAGTGATCCTTTCGCAGGACGCCCTGCAGCTGCCCGGACTCGCGGCCGTTTCGGAGGTCCGGCTCGTCAACACCGTGCCTTCCGCTATGGCAGAGCTTTTGCGAGCTGATGGCTTGCCGGAGTCGGTGAGCACGATCAATCTCGCCGGTGAACCGTTGACCGGAGGTCTCGTAGCCCAAATTCTGGATCGAGGACCCGGCCGGAGAGTCTTCGACCTCTACGGGCCGACGGAGGACACGACGTATTCCACGTGCGCACGCAGATTCGCCGCCGGACCGGTCACCATCGGGCGGCCGATCTCGAACAAACGGGTCTATCTCCTCGACGCCCGTCTGCAACCGGTCCCGATCGGCGTCGTGGGAGACCTGTATGTCGCGGGTGCAGGAGTCGCGCGCGGATATCGGAACCGCCGGGAACTCACCGTTGAAAGGTTTGTTGCCGACCCGTTCCATGGAAACGGCGAACGGATGTACCGGACCGGCGACCGCGGCCGCTTTCTTCCCGACGGCCAGATCCAGTTTCTCGGCAGGACCGATCACCAGGTCAAGATCCGGGGATACAGGATCGAGATCGGAGAAATCGAACAGGCGCTTTCCCGTCATGGGGACGTCATGGCCTGTGCTGTCGCGGCCCGCGAAGACAACCCCGCCGACAAGCATCTGGTGGGCTACGTCGTGCTCAGGGACGGGAGATCTCCGTCGGTGACGCAGTTGCGCACGCACCTGAAAACGATGCTGCCCGAGTACATGGTTCCGTCCACTTTCGTCTTCCTCGACGTTCTGCCTTTGACTCCCAACGGGAAACTGGACAGGGCCGCTTTACCGGCGCCCGACCAGACGCGCCCGACGCTCGAAGAGGAGTTCGTGGCACCGCGGAACCCGACCGAGGAGACGATCGTCGGGATCTGGACGGAGGTGCTCGGGATCGACCGTATCGGCGTTCATGACAATTTCTTCGAGCTCGGGGGTCACTCTCTCCTGGCGACGCTCGTGTTTTCGCGCCTCCAGAACCTATTTGCCACGTCGCCGCCTTTGCGCGCCCTTTTCGAACATCCCACGGTCGCAGAGCTTGCCCGGGAGATCGGAAGTCTCCAGAGAACGGATTCTCGTCCACGGCGGTCGCCGATTGCCGCCGTTTCCCGACAGACCATCGCCCGCGAGGCCGACGGGTCGCGCTCGGGCGACGCGGGCTCCTCCTCGCGACATAAGCCCTGATGGTCAAGATTTCTCCGGATAGTCACCCTGCAACGCCGTCCGGAACTTCGCCGAACGGCGCTGAGGCTCTGGTGTCTTTTCCCGTTTCGTTCGCGCAGCAGCGCGTCTGGTTTCTTCACTATCTCGAGCCTACGGTCGCTTCTTACAACCTGCCGGTCGCTCTCCGTCTGCGAGGTCCGCTGGACGTCGGAGCGCTCGCGGAAAGTCTGAACGAAATCGTCATACGTCACGACGCGCTGCGGACCTGCTTTCCCGTGCGCGAGGGACGGCCGGTCCAGGTGATCGTGCCCCCTCGTCAAGTGCCGCTTCCCGAGACGGACCTGAGGCACGTCTCCGCAGATGGTCGCGAAGCCGAGGCGGCGCGCCTTGCGAACTCAGAAGCCACTCAACCCTTCGACCTCGCCCGAGGTCCGCTGTTTCGCGCGAAATTGCTTCGGCTGGGCGAAGAGGAATACGTGCTGGTCATCACCATGCACCACATCGTCTCCGACGGGTGGTCGATCGGCATTCTGATGCGGGAACTGGCCACGCTCTACGGAGCCTTCCGCCTCGGAAAGCCGTCTCCGCTGCCGGAGCTGCCGATCCAGTACGCAGATTATTCCCTCTGGCAACACAACTGGATGCGCGGCGACGTGCTCGAAGCGGAGCTCGCATACTGGAAGAAGCAGCTCGCCGGCATTCCCGCCGTTCTCGACGTCCCAACGGACCGCCCGAGGAGCGCGGCGCGATCCGGGCGCGGGGCGTCCATGAGTTCGCTTCTTCCGGCCGGACTGCTCGAGAAATTGACGGCGCTCGCGCGCAGCGAGGGCGCGACGCTTTTCATGACGCTCCTCGCCGCGTTCCAGGTTCTCCTCTCGCGCTACACGGGGCAGGAGGATGTCCCCGTGGGCTCTCCGATTGCGGGAAGGACCGAGGTGGAGACCGAAAATCTCATCGGTTTCTTCGTCAATACACTCGTCCTCCGTGGCGATCTGTCGGGTGACCCGACATTTCGTCAGCTGCTCGCCAGGATTCGGGAGGTCTCCCTCGAAGCGTACGCTCACCAGGATCTCCCGTTCGAGAAGCTCGTCGAAGAGCTTCAGCCGATTCGTACTCCCAATCAGACGCCGCTCTTCCAGGTGCTCTTTCAGCTGGCGACCGCCGCGCGTGAGGAGCCTCCTTTTGATGGTCTGGAGGTCAGCTGGTTCCACTTTCAAAGGGAGAGCGCGAAATTCGACCTGAGCTTGAGCGTCATCACGCGTTCGGATCGGCTCTCCTCCGTCTTCGAATACCGCACCGATATCTTCGACAAGGAGACGATTCGAAGAATGCAGGGTCACTGGCTGACCTTGCTCGAGGGCATCGCCGCCGATCCGGACCGCCGGATATCGGAGCTGCCGCTTTTGAGCGAAGCCGAGCGCCGGCAGATCGTCCTCGACTGGAACTCCACCGCATCGGACTATCCGAAAGACTCGAGCGTCGGAGACGTCTTCGAGGCGCAGGCCGCGGCGACGCCCGACGCCATCGCACTCAGTTTCGGATCGCATCGGATGACGTATGCGGAGCTGAATGCTCGAGCGAACCGGCTGGCACGCTTCCTTCGAGCTCGGGGAGTGGCCCCGCAGACGCCGGTCGGAGTTTTTCTGGAGCGCTCCCCGGACCTGGTCGTGACCCTGCTCGCGATCCTGAAGTCCGGGGCGATTTACGTTCCCCTGGATACGTCGTATCCGCGCGAGCGGCTCGCGTTTCAAATCCGGGACACCGGGCTGCAATTCATCGTGAGCGAGGGATCGCTCGCCTACCGCGTCCCGGCTGCCGACCCGGTTACCATCGTTCGTCTCGACGGCGAGCTGGAGGCCATCGGCGCCGAGAGTCCGGAAAACATCCCGGGGACGGCTTCGGGCGGGTCGATCGCGTACGTGATGTATACGTCCGGCTCGACGGGCACTCCAAAAGGCGTGCTCATCCCGCATCGAGGAATACTTCGTCTCGTCAAGGGTGTCGAGTACGTGCAGATCGGCCCGAGCGACGTTTTTCTTCAACTCGCCGCCGTCTCTTTCGACGCCTCCACCTTCGAGATCTGGGGAGCGCTCTTGAACGGAGCGCACTGCGTTCTTT
>DASQJK010000096.1:0-6813 GCA_035631095.1 Thermoanaerobaculia bacterium | reverse complement strand
AGGGCAACCGCATCTTCCCGCACGCGGTCCTCGGCCAGGAGCCGCAGGACCTCAAGTACCACGGCGAGCCGACGCGGCTCGTCGTGGGCTCCCGCAACGTGTTCCGTGAGTTCATGACGGCTCACCGAGGCACGACGACGGGAAACGGACAGACCGTGATCGGCGACGACGGCTACTTCATGTCCTACAGCCACATCGCGCATGACTGCACGATCGGCTCGCGCGTGATCTTCGCGAACAGCGCGTCCCTCGCCGGCCACGTGGAAGTCGGGGACCACGCCATCCTCAACGCGTTCGCGGCGGCGCATCAATTCACCCGGATCGGAAAGTACGCGTTCGTGGGCGCCTATGCGCAGATCCGGCAGGACGTGCTGCCGTTCTCGAAGACCGACGGGATCGAGGCGAAGACGTACGGCCTGAACACGATCGGCCTGAAGCGCAACGGCTTTACCGACGAGCGGCTCGACGCGCTCTCGAGGGCGTACCGCCTCCTGGTGCGTTCGAAGCTCAACACGACGCAGGCGCTGGAGCGGATCGAGTCCGAGCTCGCCGGCCGCCCGGACGTCGACGACCTCGTCGAATTCATCCGCGCGAGCAAGCGCGGTTTCCACAAGTGACCCTCCGGAGACGCAGCGCTTGACGTCCGGCGGTTCGGAAAACGAAACGCCGAGGGAGATCCGCGTCGCGGTCGTCGGGGTGGGGCACCTCGGCCGCCACCATGCGCGGATCGCCTCGGCCATGCGGGGGGTCCGGTGCGTCGGAGTCCTGGACCGGCACGACGGCCGGGCCGACGAGGTGGCGCGGGCCTTCGGACTGCGCATCCTGAGGTCGCTCGAGGAGGTCGCGGAAGCCGCGGAAGCGGCGGTGATCGCCACGCCGACCGTCAGCCACGCCGAGATCGCGCAGACGCTGATCGACCTGGGCTGCGACGTGATGATCGAGAAGCCGATCGCCGCGAACATCCCCGAGGCGGACGCCATCCTCCGAACGGCCCGGGCGGCCGGTCGCATCGTCCAGGTGGGGCAAGTCGAGCGGTACAACCCCGCCGTGCAGGCGGCGCTCGCCATGGCTGAGGACGTGCGGTTCGTGCAGGCGCACCGGCTGGGCGTCTTCACGCGGCGCAGCCTCGACGTCGACGTGGTCCTCGACCTCATGATCCACGATCTCCAGATCGTGCAGGCGCTCTCCGGGCGGCACGCCGAGGACGTCCGCGCCGTGGGAATGCCGGTGCTGACCGACAAGATCGACCTCGCCAACGCGCGCATCGCCTTCGAGGGCGGTTTCGTAGCCGACCTGACTGCGTCCCGCGTGTCGGTCGATACGGTGCGCGAGCTCCACATCTTCGGGCCGGCGGTCTCGCTCGCAGTAGACATGCGAGCGCAGTCGATCCGCGCCTTCCGCCTCTCCCGCGAAGGGGGCGATCCGGCGATCGTCCCGGCGGCCGTGCCGGTCGAGAGGGAAGAGCCCCTGGTGCGGGAGATGGCGGATTTCGTGCGGGCCGTGCGAGACCGCGCCGTCCCGCTGGTTTCGGGCGAGACCGGCCGCGACGCCCTGCTCCTCGCCACGCGTGTTCAGGATGCGATCGAGCGGCATCGCGCCGCCTTCGAAGGAGCTCCCGCATGACTCGACGTCCCGGTCGAATCGGACTCATCGGCGGAAGCGGGGTCTACGACCTGTCGGGGATCGACGAACTGAAGGAAGAGAAGCTCGAGACGCCTTTCGGAGCGCCGTCGGACTCGTATTTCACGGGCACCCTCGGAGGGATTCCGGTGGCCTTCTTCTCCCGGCACGCGCGGGGCCACCGGTATTCGCCGACCCGGATCAACTATCGGGCGAACGTGTGCGGATTCAAGATGCTCGGCTGCGACGCGATCCTTTCCGCCTCCGCCGTCGGAAGCCTCAAGGAGGAATACCCGCCGCGCCACGCCGTGATCCCGGACCAGTTCATCGACCGCACGCGACACCGGGCGGACACGTTCTTCGACGAAGGCGTCGTCGGCCACGTCGGGTTCGCGGATCCCGTGTGCCCATCGCTCTCCGACGCGCTCGAGTCGAGCGCCCGCGAAGCCGGGTTGTCGGTCCACCGCGGCGGGACGTACGTGTGCATGGAGGGACCGCAGTTCTCCACCCGCGCCGAATCGAACCTGTACCGCTCGTGGGGCGCGGACGTGATCGGCATGACGAACCTCACGGAGGCGCGACTCGCCCGGGAAGCCGAGCTCTGCTACGCGTCCCTCGCGCTCGTGACGGACTACGACTGCTGGCGCGACGGCACGGAGGCGGTTTCGGTCGAATCGGTTCTCGCGGTCCTATCAGAAAACGCCTCAGGGGCCCGCCGGACGATGCGAGCCGCGGTCGCGCGGATCGACGCGGCCAGAAAATGCGACTGCCGGGACGCGATGCGCTTCGGCATCCTGACCGATCGCAAGGCGATCACCGACGAGGCGCGAGAACGTCTCAAGCCGATCGTGGGAAGGTACTTGTGAGCCGGCTGCCGGACCTCGCGCGGCGGCCCGGGCGGCTGGTGATCACCGGCTCGGTCGCGTTCGACTACCTCATGACGTTCCCCGGCCACTTCGTGGAGCACCTGATCCCCGACCAGCTTTCGCGTCTCTCCGTCTCCTTCCTCGTGGATGAGATGCGGCGGGTCGAGGGCGGCTGCGCGGCGAACATCGCCTATGGGCTGGCGCTCCTCGGCGAGCGCCCTCTTCTCTTCGCCACGGCCGGGCCGGACGCGGCGGCATACCGCGAGCGGCTCGAAGGCGAAGGCGTCGACGTGTCGGGTCTGCGGATCTGCCACGACGTGTACACGGCGTCCTTCTTCGTCTCGACCGACCTCGACCAGAACCAGCTCGCCTCCTTCTACACCGGCGCGATGGCGCGAGCGAGGGATCTCTCCATCGCCGATCTCGACCCGGCAGAGTGCGCCGTCGTGGTGATCTCGCCCAACGATCCGGAAGGGATGGCGAAGTACGCGGCCGAATGCCGGAAGGCTCGCATTCCGTTTCTCTACGATCCCAGCCAGCAGGTGGCCCGGCTCACCGGGGACGAGCTCGCGCGGGGTCTCGAGGGAGCCGCGATCCTGATCGTCAACGACTACGAAATGGGAATCCTGAGCTCCAAGACCGGCTGGTCGCTGGAGGAGGTCCGCGCGAGGGTCCCTGCCGTCATCGTGACCCACGGCCCCGAGGGATCGACGATCTCCTGGACGGACGCAGGCTCCTCGCACGTGCGGAAGATTCCTCCCGCGAGGCTCGAGAAGGACGCCCTGGACCCGACGGGAGTGGGCGACGCGTTCCGCGCCGGGCTTCTGCGGGGGATTCGCGCGGGACTTTCCTGGGACGTGGCCGGCCGGATGGGCAGCGTCGCGGCCGTCTTCGGGCTCGAGGCGCAAGGGCCGCAGCCGCCGCGCTACACGATCGAGGATTTCGTCCGGCGGTACGAACGAAGCTTCGGCCCGGAGCCGGCTCTGACGGCGCTCGCGACCGACTGATCGCCGCGGCTTCGCTCGAGGCGGTGCTATGATCGCCGCTCTTTCGAAGGATCGCTCTTTTGAACCACCCACGCGGCCCGCGTCGAAACGCGCCGGAGTTCTCCCCGGGAGAGCTCGAGGGCGGGACCGACGCTTCGGATCTCTTCGTGACGGTGGTCTGCTCCCGCTGGAATCCCACGATCACGGACGCGATGCTCCGCTCCGCTCTGGAGGCCCTCGCGTCCCGCGGCGCGAAATCCGAGAAGGTGCTCGTTATCCGCGTGCCGGGCGCGTTCGAGCTGCCGGCGGCGGTGCGCACGGCTCTGGGCGACGAAGAGTGCGACGCCGTGATCGCGCTCGGCGCGATCGTGCGAGGCGAGACGACGCACCACGAGGTGCTGGGCCATGCGGTCGGGAACGCGCTCGCCGCGATCTCGGCCGAGACCGGACGTCCGGTCGGATTCGGACTTCTGACCTGCGAGACGATGGACCAGGCGCGCGCTCGCACGGAAAAAGGCGCCGAGGCCGCGGAAGCCGCCGTCGAAATGGCCAACCTGCGCCGTCGGATGGAGAAGGGCTGATGGGCGCCCGGCGCAAGGCGAGGGAGCTCGCCCTTCAGATGCTGTTCGAGAACGACGTCGCCGGGACGTCCACGGACGAGATGTTCCGGCGCAACGCCGACCTCCAGAAGGCGCCCCCCGCGATCCGCGAGTTCACGGAGCGTCTCGTGGCGGGGACGCTCGAAAACCGGACGGCCTTGGACGAGGTCATCACGCGGCAGGCGGACCACTGGCGCCTCTCGAGAATGCCGATCGTGGACCGCAACATCCTGCGGCTCGCCCTCTTCGAGCTGCTGCACGAGCCCTCGACCCCGCAGCCCGTGGTGATCGACGAGGCGCTCGAGATCGCGAAGAGGTTCTCGACGCCGCGCTCTTCGCAGTTCATCAACGGGATCCTCGACGGGGTGCTCAAGGCTCGCTCCGGCGAAGGCCCCGCCGCTTGAGGCGCCGGAGCGGAGGAGCCGCCTCCGGAGCCGTCTTCGTTCTGGCGTCTCTCACCGCTTCCGTTTCATCCGTCGCCATCGCCGGGGAGCAGACGGCCGCATACCGCGCTTCCGGCGCGCAGTCGGGGCTCTTCGACCAGTACGACAACGACGGCTACTCGTTGTCCGTGGCGTCGGGGGAGGGAGGCGTGCTCGACCTCAGAGTCCGGGTCGTGGACGCTCCTCTCGAGAGCGCGGCGCCCTATCCGACGAAAGCGCTTCCCGACCGGGCGCTCTCTCCGGCGCCCGAGCGCGAAGCGTTCGCGCGGGAGAAGGCACAGGGGAGCGCCACGCAGGCGGAAGCGGTGCGGCGCTTGCTCGTCGCCGTCGCGTCGGAGGTGCGCTACGACGCCGACCGGGACCGCAACCAGGATCCCGCGGCGGTCTTCGCATCGCGCAGGGCGTACTGCGTCGGGTACGCGGAGCTCGCGGTCGACCTGCTTCGCCGGATCGGGATCTCGGCCCGCACCGTTCAGGGCGTGCTGAGGACGGAGAAGACGGCCGACCGCTACGACCCCGCGATCGGCGGCGTGTATCACCGGTGGATCGAAGTCTGGTACCCGGACCGCGGCTACGCGTTCTCGGATCCGGCGGCATCGGTCAACGGGATCGACGCGCGCTACATCCCCTTCGACGAGCGTTCGCTGACCCGCCCGAAGAGCCTCACGATCACGGAAGTGCAGCGGCCCGAAGGCGTGCTCGGGTACTCCCGGGTCCCCGCCGGCACCACGACCGTCCTGATCCGAGCCTCGGCGAAGCGCTGAGAGCGCTGATAGCTGACGGCTGACAGCTCCGAGCTCTCCGATATATTCCCCGCTTCCATGGCTGAAAAATACGATCCCGTCGCGCTCGACCGGAAATGGCAGAGCCGCTGGGAGGAGTCTCGCGTCGCTTACGTCGACACGCGGGACGGAGCGGGCAAGTTCTACATGCTCAACATGTTCCCCTACCCGTCGGGGAGCCGGTTGCACGTCGGCCACGGCCGCAACTACATCCTCGGTGACGCTCTGTATCGGCGGGAGCGGATGGCGGGCCGCCGCGTTTTGAACCCGATGGGCTGGGACGCCTTCGGGCTGCCCGCCGAGAACGCCGCCATCGCGAGCGGCGTCCACCCTCGCGAGTACACGCTCGGCAACATCGGCCGCATGAAAGAGCAGCTGCGAAGCCTCGGCCTTCTCTACGACTGGTCGAAGGAGCTGGCGTCGTGCGACCCGCGTTACTACCGCTGGAACCAGTGGCTCTTTCTCCGGATGTGGGAGCGCGGCCTGGCGTATCGAAAGACGGCGCCCGTCAACTGGTGCCCCGGATGCCGCACGGTGCTTGCGAACGAGCAGGTGGTCGACGGCCGCTGCGAGCGGTCCGGAGATCTCGTCGAGATCCGGGACCTCACCCAGTGGTTCCTGCGGATCACCGACTACGCGGAGAGGCTGCTCGCGGGCCTCGAAGGCCTCGAATGGTCGGATCGCGTCAAGACGATGCAGCGCAACTGGATCGGCCGGTCGGAGGGAGCCGAGATCCTGTTTCGCGTCGAAGCGCTGGTCGAGCCGGTTCCCGTCTTCACCACGCGGCCCGACACGCTCTACGGCGCGACGTTCCTCGCCCTGGCGCCCGAGCATCCGGCCGCCGCCGTGCTCGCGCAGCGTGCGCAGAATCGCGCCGCCATCGAGGCGTTCATCGAGCGGGTGCGGCGCGAGTCGCGCCTCGACCGGGAAGCGGAGGGCGCGGAGAAGGAAGGCATCGACACCGGGATCTCCGCGCTGAATCCCGCCACGGGCGAGAACATCCCCGTGTGGCTCGCCAACTTCGTCCTTCCCGACTACGGGACCGGCGCGATCATGGGAGTCCCCGCGCACGATCAGCGGGATTTCGAGTTCGCCCGCAAGTACGGCATCTCCATACGCCCCGTCTATCGCACCGATGAGGGTGAGCCCGATCCGAGCGCGATGACCGAAGCGGCGCCCCACGGGGGATATCTCTTCGGATCGGGAGAGTGGGACGGCACCCCGAACGGGCCGGAGGCGGTCTCGAAGGCGGTCCGCTGGATCGACGCAAAGGGATTCGGCAAAGGCCGCGTCGGCTACCGGCTGCGCGACTGGCTGATCTCCCGTCAGCGGTACTGGGGAACGCCGATCCCCGCCATACACTGCCCCGACTGCGGTGTCGTTCCGGTGCCCGATGCCGAGCTGCCCGTGCTTCTTCCCGAAGACGTCGCGTTTCGCGGCGCCGAGGGCAATCCGCTCGAGCAGTCGGAGGAGTTCGTCGCCGCGACCTGCCCGAAGTGCGGCGGCCCCGCCCGGCG
>DASQJK010000095.1:0-1845 GCA_035631095.1 Thermoanaerobaculia bacterium | reverse complement strand
GGCGCGCCGAAAGCAGACGGCGACACTCCCGCTTCCACGTCGATCGACCGTCCCAGGTTGAAGTCCTCGAATCGTTCCGCCCGGTTGACGAAATTCTTCTTCAGAAAGTCGTTCTGGATGTCCTGATACCCGACCGTCACGAATCGGAAAAGCCGGTCATCCGGGAGCACGGGAGCCGGGCTGTCGCGGAGGAGATAGAAACGGTCCTCGACGGCGTGAAACCGGACGAAGCCGCGTTGCGCGCGCGTCTCAGAGGCGGCGATCGCCCATCCGTACTCGGCGTCGCCTTCCGTGTGGTGCTGGTGGTAACGGGAAAGAGTGTCGCCCCGCGCGAAGATCCGGTTGCTGAGCGTCAGGTGGTCGAAGAGAATCGACGCCGAGTTTCGCGAGGAGAACGCCGCGAACGGCCGTCCGATCGCGACGCGCTCCTCCTCTCCGTCCGAGTTGTTCGCGTAGAGAAAATCGCCGAGCACATAGGACTTCCCGAGAAAGTACGGGTCGATGTATTCGAAGCTCCGGTTGCTGCGTTCCGCGTCCTTATCGTAGGCGATGGAGAGAGTGCGGCCCGTCCCGAGGAAGTCCTTCTCTTTCAGGTCGAACCCGTACGTCGTAACCCCGCCTTTGCCGCCGAAGGAAATCCCGGGCTCCGTGGTCCAGGCGTCCTGTGTGATGACCTCGACGTCGACGACCCCGTCGTGCGGCTTGCCGGCCGTGACCAGCGCGCTCTTCAGGAACGGGAGAACGCGAAGGTTTCGCTCCGTCTCGTCGAGACGCAGCGGATCGAAGACTTCGCCTTCCCGGAAGAGCAGGAACTTCCGGATGACGGATTCCCGCGTGTTGAATCGAACGGCGTTGGCCGTGCGATAGAGCCACCCGCGCGCCGCCTCCTCCGGTGAGAAGACGTCGAGCGCGCGGATCGTGATCGTGCCGACCCGCGGAGGCTCGGGAACCGGTTCCTGACCGACCGCCACGTTCGCCAGCAGGAGGACGGCGGCGGCGCCGAGGAGCTTCCGAATCATCGGGAAGAGGGAATCCCGGAGGGCGCAGCAGAAAAACCGGGCGATCGGCGTGGTCGATCACCCGACCACCCGATCACCCGATCATCCGATTCCCCTAAGTGCCTTCCTCCCAGGAGCTCATGTAACGCACCTGCTCCGCTGTCGGCACGTCGATCGCGACGCCCATCGCCGCGAGCTTCAGCCGCGCGATCTCCCGATCGATCTCGTCCGGGACGACGTACACCTTCTTCTCGAGGCTCGAGTGGTTCCTGACCATGAACTCGGCGGCGAGCGCCTGGTTGGCGAAGGACATGTCCATCACCGACGCAGGGTGCCCCTCCGCCGCGGAGAGGTTGATGAGCCGTCCGTCGGCCAGCAGGTTCACCCGCCGTCCGTCGGGGAACTCGAACTCCTCCACGAACTCGCGGATGAGACGGCGCCCCCGGGCGAGCTTCTCGAGAGCCGGAATGTCGATCTCGACGTTGAAGTGTCCCGAGTTACAGATGACGGCGCCGTCCTTCATCGCGCGGAAATGCTCCTCGCGAAGGACGCCCTTGTTGCCGGTGACCGTGACGAAAATGTCGCCCGTCTGCGCGGCCTCTTCCATCGTCATGACGCGGAACCCATCGAGGGCCGCTTCGATCGCCTTCGTCGGGTCGATTTCCGTGACGATGACCTGCCCCCCCAGGCCGCGCGCGCGGCTGGCGACTCCGCGGCCGCACCACCCGTATCCGGCGACGACCACGTTGAGGCCGGCGATCAGGAGGTTCGTAGCTCGGATCACGCCGTCGAGGGTGGACTGTCCCGTGCCGTATCGGTTGTCGAAGAGGTGCTTGGTGCGCGCCTC
>DASQJK010000094.1:0-3753 GCA_035631095.1 Thermoanaerobaculia bacterium | reverse complement strand
GCCGTCGCCAGCCCCTTCTTCGACAGAATCACCGTGATCGCCGCCGTCAACGTCGTCTTCCCATGGTCCACGTGACCAATCGTCCCGATGTTCACGTGCGGCTTGCTGCGATCAAACTTTTCTTTGCCCATCTTTTCCTCTTACTTCGAACCGACCTTCGCGATGATCTCTTCGCTAACGCTCTTGGGAACTTCGTCATAGGCGGCGAACTGCATGGAGTAGTTGCCGCGGCCCTGCGTCATGGACCGCAGGTTCGTGGAATACCCGAACATCTCCGACAGCGGCACGCGCGCCTCGATCACCTGGATTCCGCCTCGCGGTTCCATGTGCTTGATGTGGCCGCGGCGGGAGGAAAGGTCGCCGATGACGTCTCCCATGTAGGAGTCCGGCACCGTGACTTCGACGTCCATGATCGGTTCCTTGATGATCGGACGCGCCTTCTTCGCCGCTTCCTGGTAGGCCATCGATCCGGCGATCTTGAACGCCATTTCCGACGAGTCGACGTCGTGGTACGAGCCGTCGTACAGCTCGACGTGGACGCCCGTGGTCGGGTATCCCGCGAGCACGCCCGTCTCGAGCGCTTCCTTGATCCCCTGCTCGATTGGCTTGATGAATTCCTTCGGGATGGAGCCGCCGTACGTGTTGTTCTCGAAAACGAACTCGTGGCCCTCTTCCGCCGGCTTGATGCGGATCTTGCAGTCTCCGTACTGGCCCCGGCCGCCGGACTGGCGCACGAATCTCCCGTGGCCTTCGGCCTCGCGGGTGATGGCCTCGCGATAGGCAACCTGCGGCTTGCCGATGTTCGCGCCGACGTTGAACTCGCGCACGAGGCGATCCGTGATGATCTCGAGATGGAGCTCGCCCATCCCCCGGATGATCGTCTGGCCCGTCTCCTTGTCCGTGTGGACCTTGAAGGTCGGGTCTTCCTGCATGAGCTTGGAGAGCGCGAGCCCCATCTTTTCCTGGTCGACTTTCGTCTTGGGCTCGATGGCGACGGCGATGACGGGCTCCGGGAAGTTCATCGCTTCCAGGATCACGGCATTGTTCTCGTCGCAGATCGTGTCGCCGGTCGAGACATTCTTGAGGCCGACCGCCGCCGCGATGTCGCCCGCCCAGACTTCCTTGATCTCTTCCCGCTTGTTGGCGTGCATCTTGAGGAGCCGCCCGACGCGCTCGCGCGTGTCCTTCGTGGCGTTGAACACGCCGGAGCCGGCGTCGAGGTGGCCCGAGTACACCCGGAAGAATGCGAGCTGGCCCACGAAGGGGTCCGTCATGATCTTGAAGACGAGCGCCGCGAACGGGCCGTCGTCCTTCGGCTCGCGGATGAGCTCCGCGCCGACGTCGTCGTGGCCCTTGATCGGCGGCACGTCGAGAGGCGACGGCAGGTAATCGACGACCGCGTCGAGAAGCTGCTGCACGCCCTTGTTCTTGAAGGCGGAGCCGCACACGACAGGCTGAACGGCGCTCGCGATCGTGGCGCGGCGAAGGGCCGCCTTCAGCTCGTCGATCTCGACCTTGCCTCCGTGGAGATACTTCTCGAGGAGGGTGTCGTCGGTTTCCGCGACCGTCTCGATGAGCTGTTCCCGGTAGCGCTCGGCCTCTTCACGCAGCTCGGGGGGGATCGGCACCACGTCGAACTTGGCGCCGAGCGTTTCGTCCTTGAAGTCGATCGCCTGCATCTGGACGATATCGATCACGCCCCGGTGCTCCGCCTCGGCTCCCCAGGGGATCTGGATGGGCGCCGGCTTCGCGTTCAGCTTCGTGCGCATCATCTCGACGCAGCGGGGGAAGTTCGCGCCAATCCGGTCCATCTTGTTCACGAACGCGAGGCGGGGGACGTTGTAGCGGTTCGCCTGGCGCCACACCGTCTCCGACTGGGGCTCGACGCCGGCGACGGCGTCGAAGACGGCTACCGCGCCGTCCAGGACGCGGAGCGACCGCTCGACCTCCGCAGTGAAATCGACGTGGCCGGGGGTGTCGATGATGTTGATCCGGATCGTCGGGGCCTCGGGGTTATAGGACGCCTTCCAGAAGCATGTCGTGGCGGCGGACGTAATGGTGATGCCGCGCTCCTGCTCCTGGACCATCCAGTCCATCGTCGCGGTGCCCTCGTGGACTTCACCGATCTTGTAGTTGACGCCGGTGTAATAGAGGATCCGCTCCGTCGTCGTCGTCTTACCGGCGTCGATGTGAGCCATGATCCCGATGTTCCGGGTCTCGCTGAGAGGGTGAGTGCGGGGCATTGCTTAATCGCTGGTCGGTAGTCGGTAGTCGGTAGGCGGAGCCGGGCTTACCAGCGGTAATGGGCGAACGCCTTGTTCGCCTCCGCCATCTTGTGGGTGTCGTCCTTCTTCTTCACGGCGCCGCCGCGGAGGTTCGATGCGTCGAGCAGCTCGGCCGCGAGCTTCTCTTTCATCGTCTTCTCGCCGCGGGCTCCCGCGTAGTCGATGATCCAGCGGATCGCGAGCGACGTCCGGCGGTTGGGACGCACCTCGACGGGGACCTGGTAGGTCGATCCGCCCACGCGGCGGGACTTGACCTCGAGCGCGGGCTTGACGTTCTCGATCGCCTTCTTGAAGGCCTTCATCGGATCGTCCTGCGTCTTCTCGGCGACCTTGTTGAGGGCGCCGTAGAGGATCCCCTCCGCGACGGACTTCTTGCCCTGGCTCATCACGGAGTTGATGAACTTGGTGACCAGCTGGGAGTTGTAGAGCGGGTCCGGAAGGATCTCGCGTTTGGCAACGACTCGGCGTCTCGGCATCTTTCAGTACCTCAGGCCTTGGGGCGCTTGGCGCCGTACTTGGACCGGCTCTGCTTGCGATTCGCGACGCCGACCGCGTCGAGCGTTCCGCGGATGATGTGGTAGCGCACGCCCGGGAGGTCCTTCACGCGGCCTCCGCGGATCATCACGATCGAGTGCTCCTGCAGGTTGTGCCCGACGCCGGGGATGTAGGTCGTGACCTCGGTCCCGTTGGTCAGGCGCACGCGCGCGACCTTGCGAAGAGCCGAGTTGGGCTTTTTCGGCGTGGTCGTGTAGACGCGCGTGCAGACGCCCCGCTTCTGCGGAGACGACTCGAGCGCCGGCGAGGCCGTCTTTACGCGCACGCGTTCGCGGCCCTTCCGGACGAGCTGAGAAATTGTCGGCATCGACTCTCCAGTGTCACCCCGAGCCCCCCGAGAGACGAGGAGGACCCGAGATCGACCGTAACTTGGCTCTCAGATCCGGGCGGGAAGCGAAGAAATCCCACCAACCCGCCGGAGTCCAGAGGAAAAACCCGCGAATCGTACGCGGCTACGGGAAGAGTGTCAAGGGATTTCCCCCCGAAAACGTTCCAGTAGCAGTGAGTTAAACGAATCCGAACCGTGAACCGCGGAGCCTATCATGAAAACGGGGGCGGTCGCCCGCCCCCGTTCCTGCCCTTGCGGAGCTTTGAAAACCCTTACTCTTCCTCGCTCGCGTCCACCTCGGCATCGGCCTCGGCCAGCGCCAGCTCCTCGGCCGGGTCCGTGAGGAAGTCCTCGAGCGCCGGCTCCTCGACCTGCGGGATCTCCTCCCGCTCCAGGACGACGTTGCGGTAGTACTCCATGCCCGTTCCGGCCGGGATGAGGCGTCCGACGATGACGTTCTCCTTCAGGCCCCGGAGGCTGTCCACCTTTCCGGAGATCGAGGCCTCCGTGAGGACCCTCGTGGTCTCCTGGAAGGAAGCCGCCGAGATGAAGGAGTCGGTCGACAGGGACGCCTTCGTGATGCCG
>DASQJK010000093.1:0-8506 GCA_035631095.1 Thermoanaerobaculia bacterium | reverse complement strand
TTCGCCCTTCTCGTCGAAACCCAGGACGCCCTCGGTGGATCGGATGCCAGGCAGCGGCCGCGGCCCGCCCCCGTCGATCGAGTAGATGACCCTCATCTCCTTCGCGTCGGACGCGAGCACGTGCGCTCCATCCGGAAGGAGATGCGGCGCATGAACGCCCTCCGGGGCGATGGCGCGAGGCGGGCCCGCGGCAACGTCCCGCACGTAGAGGCGTCCCCGACGCCCTTTTTCCGCCGCCACGAGAAGGAGCCGCTTGCCGTCCGGAAACCATGCGGCGCGCGAATAACGAAAGCCGGGATCCTGGATCGTCTTCTTCTCTCCCGGCCCGACCGGCAGCAGCGTCAGGCGGTCCGGCTGGATCTGGACGACCCATTTCTTGTCGGCGGAGAGGTCCTGCGCATCCCATCCGTCTCCCAGGCGGACCGCGGCCGTCGACCCGTCGGTCTTCCGGATGTACACGCCGCCCGTCGCGCCGGCTCCAGCTCCGCCCTCCATGAACAGGACGTCCTGACCGTCTCTCGAGAGCGCGACGTCCTGAGAGAAGTCGAGCCACGTCAAGTCGAGCTCGCGCGATCCCCCGGGCGGTCCGTCGTCCCGATGTCGTAGACCGTGACGATGTTGGGGTGGTTCAGCGCGGAAGCGGATCGCGCCTCTTTTTCGAAGCGCTTCAGCCGCTCCTCGTTCGAGGCGAGCGCGGCCGGAAGGACCTTCACCGCGGCATCGCGGCCGAGCCTGGCATCCCGCGCGAGGTACACCTCGCCCATCCCTCCTGCACCGAGAGGCGAAAGGATTTCGTAGGGGCCCAGGCGGGTGCGGGCCGTGAGGCGAGACATTTTGGCGTCATCATAAATCTCCTCTCCGGCTCGACGCGCAGACGCAACCTCGCGCGTTCGGCCCCGTACACACTCTCGCGGCGAGAGCGCCGCCCCGAGATCGATGAGTCGACAGGAGGGCTCGATGCGACGGACTCACGCCCTGGTTGTGTTGCTGTTCACGGCAGTCGCCGGCGCGACGGCGGCGTTCTGCGCGAAGCAGGAGACGCCCGTTCCGGCCGCGGCGAACGCTGCGCCCGCGCCGACTCCGGCAGGCGGGGGGAAGATCCCCGTCACGACCGCTTCCGCCGACGCGAAGGCCGAGTTCATCCAGGGGCGCGACCTCGCCGAGAAACTCCAGGTCACCGATTCGAACCAGCATTTCCAGAAGGCCGTGTCTCTCGATCCGAGCTTCGCGCTGGCCGAGTTGAACCTCGCGAACACCGCGCCGACGGGAAAGGAATTCTTCGAGCACCTGAACAAGGCCGTGGCGCTCGCCGGCAAGGTCTCCAACGGAGAGAAGCTGCTCATCCTGGCGACGCAGGACGGAGCGAACAATGACGCCGTGAAGCAGAAGGAGCACCTCGAGGCCCTCGTGGCGGCGTATCCCGACGACGAACGCGCGCACTTCAACCTTGGCGGCTACTACTTCGGGCAGCAGGACTATACGAAGGCCATCGAGCACTATCGCAAGGCCACGGAGCTCGCGCCTTCTTACTCGACCGCGTACAACATCCTGGGGTACGCCTATCGGCAGAGCGGCGACTATGCCAGCGCGGAAAGGGCGTTCCAGAAGTACGTGCAGCAGATCCCCAACGATCCTAATCCCTACGATTCCTACGGCGAGCTCCTGCTCAAGATGGGCCGCTTCGACGACTCGATCGCCCAGTACCGCAAGGCGCTCGCGGTGAACCCCAACTTCGTCAACGCGCATCAGGGGATCGCGATGGACCTCCTGTATTCGGGGCGCGCCGCGGAAGCCGAGAAGGAGCTCGCGGAGTTTTCCCGAAAGGCCCGAAACGACGGCGAAAAGCGGACGGCTCTTTTCGCGCGCACCGTCGTCCATCTCGACGCCGGTCAGACCGCCAGGGCGCTTGCGGACGTCGATGAGCAGTACGCGCTCGGCCAGAAGTCGAACGACGTGCCGGTGATGGCCTTCGACCGCGGCCTGAAGGCCCTGATCCTCCTCGAGAGCGGAAAGGCCGACGCGGCGAAGAAGGAGTACGACGCCGGGTTCGAGCTCGTGCAGCAGTCCAACCTGTCGCAGGAAGTGAAGGACAACGCGAAGCTGGTTCACCACTACAACATGGCCCGCGTGGCGCTCGCGAAGAACGACGTCGCCGGCGCGAAGAAGGAGGCAGACGAGTTCCGGCAGGGCGCGGCGACAGCGAAGAATCCGTTCACGGTCAAGAACTCGCACGAGCTCGACGGGATCATCGCGCTCGCGGAAAAGAACTACGACAAGGCGATCGCCGAGCTGCAGCAGGCGAACCAGCAGAACCCGCAGGACTCGTACCGCCTGTGCCTGGCGTACGCCGGAAAGGGCGACACCGCCAAGGCGGCCGAGATGTGCGCGAAGGCGGCGGATTTCAACGGACTGCCGAGCGTCAATTACGCGTTCGTCCGCACAAAGGCGAAGGCCAGGGCGGGAATCGGAGGAGCGAAGAAGGCCTGACATTCCGCGGCGAGGGTGGAGGAGAATCGAAGACGATCCCGGGAGGAAAAATGAAGTCTTCGTCCTTCACCCTCGCCCTCATGCTGACGCTCGCGCTGACTGCTTCTTCCGTATCGGCCGCCGGCGCCACCGCGTCGTCCGCCGACGAGTGGCAGCTCACGACGACGGTCCACGGCAACCCGCTCCACCAGCGGATGAGTCTCCTCAACGACAAGGGGAAGGTCTCCGGCTGGATCTTCGCGGGAGGCAAGCGCGTGCCTCTGTCGGGAACGTCCGACGCGAATGGCCTCCGGTTCGAGACGAAGAACGGGAACGAGAAGGCCGTCTACACGGGGCGCCTGGAGAAGGACGAGCTCGCAGGAACCGTCGTCTCGACGGACCCGGATGACTGGGGCGAGTCGCCGCCCTCGACCTGGCGCGCCGCACGGCTGCCATCGGAAAAAGATCGTCCGGCCGCGCCGCGGACCCTCGATTTCGAGCCGGTCGAGTTTCATCGCGTTTTTTCGGCGGCGATCCCGCCCGTCCTGCGGATCTGGCCGGGCGATATCGTGCGGACGAAGACGGTCGATGCCGGGGGCGTGGACGACAAAGGAAAATCCCGCGTCCTCGGCGGCAATCCGCAGACCGGGCCGTTCTACGTCGAAGGCGCGATGCCCGGCGACGTCATCGCGGTGCACCTGCGCAGAGTGCGCCTCAACCGGCCGACCGCTATCAGCGACGACGGGCTGGTCGAGCGAGCGACCACTTCGGACTATGCGGGGGAGCATCGCGACAACGACTTCAAGAACGTCGTCTGGAACCTCGATCTCGAGCGAGGGCTCGCCTCCCCCGCCAAACCGACGGAACGGCTCAAGGGTCTTGCCGTGCCGGTGCGGCCGATGCTCGGCTGCGTCGGCGTCGCGCCGGGCTTCGGAGGCGCCCCGATCCGTACCGGCGATTCCGGGCGCATCGGCGGGAACATGGATTTTTCCGAGGTCCGCGAAGGCGCGACCGTGTATCTCGGGGTGGCGCAGCCGGGCGCGCTCCTGTACGTCGGCGACGGGCACGCCCTCCAGGGCGACGGCGAGCTCAACGGCAACGCGCTCGAGACGTCGCTCGACGTCGAGTTTTCCGTCGACGTGCTCCGCGAGAAGCGGATCGCCGGCCCGCGCGTCGAAAACGCCGAGGCCCTGATGGCGATGGGCCTCTCGGGATCGCTGGACGACGCTTTCCGCCAGGCGGGCTCCGCGCTCGCGGACTGGATCCAGCAGGACTACAAGCTCACGGCGAAGGAAACGGCGATCCTGCTGGGCGCCGTCGTCGAGTACCAGATCTCCGAGGTCGCCGACCGCAACGTCGGCGTCGTGGCGAAAGTGCGGAAGAAGTACCTGCCAGCGGCGGGCAAGTAGGGGAATCGACCCTGTCGCGGGCTAGTGCTTGCGGGCGCGGATCGCCTCGATGGCACGCTCGCAATCGTCGTTGATCCGCTGGCGATCGATCTGGTACTCGCCTTCCGCCTTTTCGCGCTCGGCCGGATCCTGCACGTTGCGAATGGAATCCGCGAACAGGATCTCCCGCTCCGCCAGCCGCGCAGAGGCGACCCGGCGCGCCTCGGCGACCTCCCGCTTCTGAGCGTCGCTCAGAGGAGCGATCTCGGTTCCGGACTCTTTGTCGCTCGCCCGCAGGCGCTCCATCGCGAGCTCGAACGCGGAAAGCATCGGTTTGGGCTTCGGGTCGGCCTTGTCGTCCTGCTTGGATTTCTTCATGGCAACCGCATATTGCCACTCGACGGCGACCTTTTCGGTCCGTTCCAACAGTGTGAAAAATCTTGTAAGGTTTTGCGCCAGAAAAGGAAAGGGAGGAGTGCCATGACCCGTCGATTTCTTTTCGTGACCGCGGCCGTCGTTCTCGTTTTTCCGGCGATTGCCTTCGGGGGAGCGACCGTCCGCAGCGCTGCGGGGCCTTCTCCGGCGTCGATCCAGCCTGCCGTCGATCAGTTCCGAGCCGACCTCGGGGGCGCCAACAACGGCGTCGGAGGGACGTTCGCGACCGGCCGGCGCGAGATCAATTGGGACGGCGTGCCGGACAACCTGTCCGCACCGAATGCGCTGCCCGCCAACTTCTTCAACTCCAACTCCGCCCGCGGAGTCGTGTTTTCCACGCCGGGCAGCGGGTTCGAGGTCAGCGCGAAGACGGGGAACCCTACGGTGACGGGCTTCCGGTTCGCCAACATCAATCCGAATTACCTGAACGACTTCCAGACGTTCTCGCCCGAGCGGCTCTTCACGGCGGTCGGGAGCAACATCACGGACGTGCGGTTCTTCGTGCCGGGCACGTCCACCGTCGCTTTCGTCACCGGGTTCGGAGCGGTCTTCACCGACGTGGACTCCGCGACTTCCACCACGATCCAGTTCTTCGACCAGGCCGACGTATCGCTGGGGACTTTCGCCGTTCCGGCGCTCCCGCCCGGTAGTCAGAACCTGTCTTTCCTCGGCGTCTCGTTCAACGCCGGCGAACGGGTGTTCCGCGTGCGCATCCGGAGCGGCGACGTGGCCCTTGGTCCCAACGACAACCCGGCCGGCGGCGACGTGGTCGCGATGGACGACTTCATCTACGGAGAGCCGCAGAACGCATCGGCCGGCTGCACGACCGACGCGACGACGCTCTGCCTGCTCGGCGGCCGGTTCAAGGCGACCGCAACCTTCCGTCTGCCGTCCAATCCGGCGCAGCTGACGGCGCACGCGACGGGGATCGCCTCGGATTCCGGAGCGTTCTGGTTCCTGACTGACAACAACCTCGAGCTGCTGGTCAAAGTGCTCGACGGACGAGCGTTCAATGGAAAGTTCTGGGTGTTCATCGGCTCCGCGTCGGGACTCGAGTACACGGTCACGGTGACGGACACCTCGAACGGCGCCGTGAAAACGTACTTCACGCCGTCGGGATCGCTCGTGAGCACGGCGGATACATCGGCGTTCTAAGCCGCCTGTCATCCTGAGAAAGCGAAGCGACGAAGGAACTGCCCGTTCCATCGCGATGGGAGCCACGATGGCCCCTCCGTCGCAGGGCGGTTCCTTCGCTTCGCTCAGGATGACAAGATGGCGCGGGAGCAGCCGATGGAAGCGAAGCTCAGGATCGCACCCTGTCTCTGGTTCGATGATCAGGCCGAAGAGGCCGCGCGTTTCTATACGAGCATCTTCGGCAACTCCCGGATCGTCCAGGTCGCCCGGTACCCGAAGTCGGGATCGGAAATCACGGGCAAGGCGCCCGGGACGGTCATGACCGTCGATTTCGAGATCGAAGGGCAGCCGTTCACTGCCTTGAACGGCGGGCCACACTTCAAGTTCAACGAAGCGGTATCCCTCCAGGTCATCTGCAAGGACCAGGCGGAGATCGACTATTTCTGGGAGAAGCTCGGTGAGGGCGGCGACCCCCGCGCGCAGCAGTGCGGCTGGCTGAAGGACAAGTTCGGCGTGTCCTGGCAGGTCACTCCCGCTCTCTTGCAGGACCTGATCGACAACCCCGACTCGCCGAATTCCGAACGCGCCTTCGCGGCGATGCTCAAGATGAAGAAGATGGACATCGCCGAGCTCGAGCGCGCTTACCGGGGCTGATCGGCCGGTCCGTTTCGGAACACCTTCCCATCCTTCATGACGAAGGAGACGCGCCCGAGCTCCCTCACGTCCGCGAGGGGATCGCCGGGAACGGCGACCACGTCGGCGTAAGCGCCCGGGGCGATCACGCCCAGACGGCCTGATATCCCGAGCATCTCGGCCGCTGCGGTCGTCGCGGACTGGATCGCGGCCATCGGGGTCATGCCGAACTCGACGAGCCGCGGGAACTCCTTCGCGATTGATTCCGTCCAGGGAAAACCACCGACGTCCGTCCCGAACGCGATCTTTACTCCGGCCTTGAGGGCTCTCCGCAGCGACGGGCCGTGCAGGGCGACCCGCATGCGGTCGCGAGTCCCGGCCGGCGTTCCCTCCGGAGCGTGGTGGTCGTAGTACGGGCTCATCGTCGGGCACAGCCACGTTCCCTGCCGGACCATCTGCGCGACGGCCGCGTCGTCGAGATCGAGACCGTGCTCTATCGAGTCGCATCCGCCGTCGAGCGCGCGGTGAAGGCCGATACCGCTGTAGGCATGGCAGGCCACCTTCTTGCCCCAGCCGTGCGCCTCATCGACGATCGCCTTGAGCTCTTCGACCGTGAGCGTCGGCTGCGAGACGAAATTTCCTTGCGCGTCGACCCACGACCGGTGCGTCATGTAGACCTTCAGCCAGTCGGCGCCGTGGTCGAGCTGTTCCCGGGCGGCCTTGCGCGCTTCGACCGGCCCGTCGACGATCTGGGCTCCCTTCGGCACGAAGATCTCCGGCGCATAGCCCTCGAGGTCGTATCCGCCGGTCGTCGAGATCGCGCGCGTCACCACGAACATCCGCGGTCCCGGTATGTATCCGCCCTCGATCGCCTGCTTGATTCCCACGTCCCCGTACCCGGCTCCCTCGGTCTCGACGTCGCGGATCGTCGTGAAGCTCTGCTCGAGCGCACGCCGCGCCGCGACCACGGCCCGGGCCGCCCGGAAGGAGAGCGGGTACTTGAGCAGCTGTATGTCGTATCCGCCTTCCGCAGGATCCTCGCCCTGAAGAAAGATGTGCGTGTGGGCGTCGATCATCCCCGGAAGAACCGTCGCGCGCCCGAGGTCGATCACGGCGGCGCCGGACGGGATCTTCGACGAAGCCGAGTCGCCTACGCTTTCGATACGGTTTCCGCGGATGACGATGACCTGGTCCCGGCGAGGGCTCGAGGACTTGCCGTCGATGAGAGTTCCCGCCCGGATCACGGTGACGGCGTCCGCCGCCCGCGCGGCCACGGCGTTCCCGCCCGCGATCACACATACGGCGAGGAGAGAGCGGAGCACCGCCCGGCGCTGGATCGAATTCATGGGAGCCTCCTGGTCTGCATGCTAGCGTCTCACGACATGCTCACCCTCACGCTCGACGACTTCAAAGCGGTCCGGAACCGGATCGCACCGCACATCAAGCACACTCCCCTCCTGACCTCGCGGCAGCTCTCCGAGCGCACCGGCTTCGACATCCGCATGAAGGCCGAGCTCTTTCAGCGTGTCGGGTCGTACAAGATCCGGGGTCCGCTGAACAAGTTCGCCCTGCTGTCGGAGGAGCAGAAGAAGCGCGGAGTCGTGTGCTCGTCGGCGGGCAACCACGCGCAGGGCGTGGCGCTCGCCGCGAAGATCCACGGGATCCGGGCGGTCGTCTGCATGGCCGAGAATGCCACTCCTTCGAAAATCGCCGCGACGAAAGGCTACGGCGCCGAGGTCGTGCTCCACGGGATGATCTGGGACGAGGCGAACGAAAAAGCAAAAGAGCTCGTACGGACGGAAGGGCTCACCTACGTGCACCCGTTCGACGACGCGGACCTGATCGCGGGGCAGGGCACGCTCGGCCTCGAGATCGCGATGGACTGGCCCGAGGTGGATGCGGTCATCGTGCCGATCGGAGGCGGCGGACTCATCTCCGGCGTGTCGATGGCGCTCAAGAGCCACAACGCGAAGATCCGCGTGATCGGCGTCGAGTCCTCGGACGGCCCGGCGATGAAGAAGAGCATCGAGGCCGGAAAGCTGACAACGATCGACTGCCGGACGGTGATCGACGGCCTGCGGGTCCGCCGCGTGGGCGAGATCAACTTTTCCGTCGTGCAGAGGTTCGTCGACGAGATCGTCGCGCTGCCCGACCGGCAGATCTTCGACGCGGTGGTCTGGATCATGGAGAGATGCAAGCTCGTGGTCGAGGGAGCCGCGGCCGCGCCGGTCGCCGCGCTCCTGAACGGGCTCGTGCGGCTGCCGCCCGGCTCCCGCGTCGCCGTCGTTCTCTCGGGCGGCAACCTGAACCTCGACCCGCTGCGCACCCTCGACTGGAATTGAGCTCGACCGATCCGGATCCGGAGGTCCGATGGAAACGCCTCTTCGTTCTGTATGCCTGGCTCTCGCAGGTTTCGCTGCGCTTCCTTTGAGCGGTCAGACGCCGGCGCC